>CAXUIG010000341.1:0-5910 GCA_964250845.1 uncultured bacterium
CCCCATCTCCCCCTCTCCCCCTCCTTTATTCGTTGAGCTAAGTGAGGCCATTACATCTGGAATGATCTGATTCAAGTTGCCCGCTCCTAGAAACAGAGCCAAGTCACCAGGACGTAGTGTTTTTGTCAGAAACTGGCAGACTGAGGCTAAAGTTTGTTGATACGTCACCTGTGGGTGGTAATTAGCAATCATTTCTGCGAGTTCTTGACCACTAATTTGCCCTAAATTCGGTTCACCAGCACTGTAGATCTCACTGACAACCACCTGATCGGCATTGCTAAAGGACTGGGCAAACTCCGGTAAAAAAGCAAGCGTTCGGCTATAGCGATGCGGTTGGAAGATGGCGACAACACGGGAGTATGGGGTTTGAATCAATCTCCCCTCATCTCCCTCCCGATCTTCCGGTCTTGCCTGTAAGCGCGCGGCGGCTAGTGTAGCGCGGATCTCGCTAGGGTGATGGGCATAGTCATCTATGAATTGGATGCCATTAACAACGCCGCGCAACTCAAAGCGACGACGGGCACCCTCAAAGCTAGCAATGCTCTTGGCAATGACTGGAAAGTCTAAGCCTAACAGACGACCCACAGCCACGGCTGCGAGCGCATTACTAAGGTTGTGCTGCCCCAGCAGATGTAAATCCAACCCTCCCAAATCTTCTCCCCGCTCCCAAACACGAGCCGTGGTTCGATTCGAGCGGTAGGCCACACTGGTCACGGTGTAGTCAGCGCCAGCTTCTGGCTGTAGACTGTAGCTCACTGTTGGTTGGATGAAGTCACGTACTGTAGCACAATCAATCGAACCGACTAAAGTTTGACAGCCCTTGGCAAACGTCTGGAAGATAGCAACAATCTCATCCAACGTCTTGTAGTGATCGGGATGGTCGAGTTCAATGTTGGTGACAACGCCAATTTGAGCACAGAGCTTGACTAAGGAACCATCCGATTCATCTGCCTCAGCAACGAGATAATCACCTTGCCCCAGTCGTGCATTGCCGGACCACGCATTCACTTCTCCCCCCACGACAATCGTTGGATCAAGACCAGCCTCGAGTAGCAGATAGCCAATCAGGCTGCTAGTTGTGGTTTTGCCGTGGGTTCCTGCTACTGCAATGCTGTAGTAATCTTGAATTAGGGCTGCTAGTAAATCTGAGCGATGAAAGATAGGACAGCCTAAATCAAGCGCAGCTCGATACTCCAAATTTGCTGAATTAATTGCCGTTGAACAAATGACTTGGGGCAAGTTTGCCCTTTGTTTGTTGGCTATCAATTTTTCGACCGGGTGACTGGGTTCTCCTAGCAGTACCGGCGTACTACTGGCACAAACCACTGCCGGGGGTAAAGCGCTTGCTGCAGAGTCAGTGTGAGGCCAAAACCACTCCAGATTACTCGCGTCTTGTTTGCTAAAAATATGTGCGCCAATGGCTTTCAACCGCTGGGTAATGTGGCTAGAACGAATATCTGAGCCTGATACCCGCAGTTTACGCTTCGCTAGAACGTAGGCAAGGGCAGACATTCCAATGCCACCAATGCCAATGAAATGAAATGGCCTCCCGCTAAAATCAACAGAATTTAGCATCTTTGCTCCTCACACACCACGCCACGCCGAACCAATCTCACGCCAGATCATATCAAGAATTGCGTTTTCACGGGTACTGCCTTGTTTGAAATTTCCATTTCAACATTTAAAAGTAATTTATAGGTATAAAATTTACTTTTAAAACTGGTTAGAGTTGTGCTTTTAAAAAATTTATATGCTAAAAATATTTTTATTTATATTTTCCGCAAATTGGTATCAGGTGGGTCTTGAAACCGTGTTTAGAATTGAACCAGGCCCAAAAGCGACAGGTCGAGAGGCTACTTGATGCGGAAAGTGGCAATTTTGGGTGGCACATTTGATCCGGTTCACTGGGGACACCTGCTAATGGCCCAGACTGCTTTAAGTCAAGTCGCCCTGGAACAGGTACTTTGGATTCCGACTCGCTGTCCGCCCCACAAAGTGGCGGCGAAATTTGAACATCGCATGGAGATGGTGCATAGGGCGATCGCAGACCACCCAGCTTTTGCAATTTCACCATTGGCGGGGGCTAATCGTGGCACTTCTTATGCCATCCAGACGCTGATTGACCTTAAAGCTCTTTACCCGAATACTTACTGGTACTGGATTCTTGGTCTGGATACCTTCCAAACCTTACCCCGCTGGCACCGCCGCCAGGAACTAGCGCCAGCATGTGACTGGTTAGTAGTACCCCGATTAGTCAGCAAGGTAGATGCGCCTTTGTCCGGGATCAGCGCGACTAGCGAGTCTATCTGCTTCCAAGTGGCTCAAAACCTGGCCGGTCAGGAAATCAGCATTTGCTGGCAATTATTGCAAATGCCAATAGTAGGAGTTTCTTCGACGTTGATTAGACAGTATTGCCGCGATCGCAGTTCAATTCGATACTTAGTCCCCGAAGCCGTCAGACAATACATTGCCAACCACAACCTTTACGCCGAGTGATCCCGATAAATTATGTGCTTTTCCAGTTGAGCTGACATGGACAAGTTATAATAACCCCCCTTTGCGATATGATCTGGTTCAATACTAAGTATTTATTATTCAGTACACACCAGAGGGCAAGACGCTGTGATTAGAGTCGCAATCAACGGTTTTGGACGCATCGGACGGAATTTCATGCGCTGCTGGCTGGGGAGGGAAAATAGCCAAATCGCTCTCGTAGCTATCAATGACACTTCTGACCCCAAAACCAACGCTCACCTGCTGAAGTATGACACCATGTTGGGGACGTTAAAGAATGCCGACATCAGTGCCGATGAGAACTCAATCATCGTCAACGGCAAGACCGTTAAGTGCGTATCGGATCGCAATCCAGAGAACTTGCCCTGGAAAGAATGGGAAATCGACCTGGTGATCGAAGCAACGGGCGTCTTTACCAGCAAAGAAGGAGCCTCCAAGCATTTAACTGCTGGCGCGAAGAAGGTTCTCATCACCGCCCCAGGGAAAAACGATGATGGCACCTTTGTGTTCGGCGTGAATCACCACGACTACGATCACGACTTGCACGTCATTATCAGCAATGCCAGCTGTACAACCAACTGCTTAGCTCCGATTGCCAAGGTGTTGCACGAAAACTTCGGCATTATCAAAGGCACGATGACTACCACCCATAGCTACACCGGCGACCAACGGTTGCTGGATGCTAGTCACCGGGATGTGCGACGGGCAAGAGCAGCAGCAATGAATATTGTGCCAACTTCAACCGGTGCAGCTAAAGCTGTGGCTTTGGTGCTGCCAGCACTTAAGGGCAAGCTGAATGGGATTGCTTTGCGAGTACCCACCCCTAATGTTTCCATGGTGGATTTGGTGCTTCAAGTCGAGAAGAATACGTTTACTGAAGAAGTGAACCTAGTCCTGAAAGCAGCAGCAGAAGGGCCCATGCAAGGCATTATAGAATACAGTGAGCTACCCCTGGTATCATCTGATTACCAAGGTCATGATGCCTCTTCTATTGTGGATGCCAGTTTGACGATGGTAATGGGCAACGACATGGTAAAGGTCATGGCCTGGTATGACAACGAGTGGGGCTATAGTCAACGAGTGCTTGATTTAGCAGAGCTAGTATCCCAGAAGTGGGTAGCTTAGCATTGACCTCTGATCCCTGACCCCTTCTTTGCTCAAAAATGCTGAAAGCCCCGGCCCAGAGTAAGAACTTGGTCGGGGTATTCTCCTGTTTGGTCGCTCAACTGAACGGTCTCGTCAGCTGTGATCGTCCCCACAACAGCTGCCCCCTTGCCCAGCCGTTGCACCAAGGCCTCAGCTATCTCTGGGGAAAGGCACAGCACTAACTCGAAGTCTTCACCCCCGTATAAAGCCCACTCCAGTGCTTGTGGTAAAAACCAGGTGTTTAGGGCAGGTTGTATGGGAATCCGGCGACGCTCAATTTTGGCACCGACACCACTGGCTTTACACAGCTGCACCACTGCGTCTGCTAGGCCATCGCTACTGTCCATGCCAGCAACCCGTGGCGATTCACCAGCAACCTCCCACAAAACCGGCAAAACATCCAGTCGTGGTCGTGGTCGCTGGTGTGCCCTGATTAGGCTCGTTCGCTCGGTGTCACTCAGGTTCTGTCCTAATTCTGGATGGAGAAGTAATTCTAACCCCGCGCGTGAGGAACCGTGAAAGCCGGTGACAACGATCGCATCTCCCAGTTGGGCAGTCCTGCGGCGGATAGTGCGCACTGGGTAAGCTTGACCGAAGGCGGTAATCGCCAGGGTAATCACGGGTGAGCGGCAGATATCCCCGCCCACAACAGCTGTTTCGTACTGTTGCAAGCATTCACTCATACCCTGGTAGAGCCGCTCAACCCAATTAACGGGGACATTGCCAGGGAGTCCTAGACCGACAGTGATTCCCAAGGGGGCAGCGCCCATAGCTGCCAAGTCAGATAAATTGGTAGCTGCGGCTCGCCAACCGGCATCCTCTGGGGAAGTAGTGCGATCGCTAAAATGCACCCCGTCCACCAGCATATCCGTCGTCACCACTAAAGATTGCCCCGGCACAGTTGCCAGTACTGCTGCATCATCCCCCACCATGTCTGGCGGACAAAAGCGCTGCAATCTTTCTAACAGACCCTTTTCCCCAATATCTTTAACCTTGAGTGAAGACACTTTTCAATAGTCACCTGGCTCTATGCGACTTGCGGCTTAACCAAATTTTCTGCCCCCTGGATGACTCTAGCTGATTCAATTTTGTCGCCAGCTTTGAGTTGCTGCAAAACTTCCTTCCCCTCTGTCAAATAGCCAAACACCGAGTAGCGACCATCCAACAAATTGCGGCCAGCCGGGGTAAGTTCCGGTTCAAACAGGAAGAAGAAAAATTGAGAAGAGCCGCCATTAGGTTCACCTTCAGGTCGCGCCATCGCTACCGCACCATAGGCGGAGAATGGGAGAACTGGTTGATCGCGGTAACGGCCTGCGTCTTCTAGGGTGATGCCGTAAGTGGGAACTTTGTCACCTTTGGCCAGGACTTCTAAGGGAATGGCACGGTATTTGCCTGTTGCTGGGTCAATGAAACCTTGATCTGGGCCTGATGGATCTCCCGTTTGCAGTACATACGAGTCTTCCGCTCGGATAAACTCTAACCCGTTATAGAAGCCCCGTTGAACCAGATCTACAAAGTTCCCGGCGGTAACCGGGGCGCTGTAGCCGTCCACGACGATGGTGATGGTACCTTTATTCGTTTCCATTTCGACTGTGGCACGGCCTTTGAGTTGGGGTAAGTTACTATACTCAGCTGGCACTTCAAAGGGGAATCCCTTTACCATGTCAGCTTGCAGCTGGCTGACTAAATTAAGCAGATTTGCTCGCCCAAGCCAAATTTTTTCTTTATCCTTAGCTTCAACGGCCTCTCGGAGTTCAGGGATACCGGCAATCAATTGATTAATTAGGGCTTCAGCTTGTGGTTTTCGCTCTTCCGGCACGCTTTCTAAGAGTTGAGAGGCGCGATCGCTTAGAATCTTTGATGCCTTGTTCAGATCGCCTGAGATAGAACCCCAGCGCCGATTTGCCCGCAGCTGGGTGGCGATGTCTTCCAAACTTGCTTGCAGTTGCCGCACGGCTTGATTATCAATCGGGAGCGAGTTCCGCAACAACGCTTTGCCGTCGGTAATGGCATTCCCAGCTGGCAGTGCTGCCATGGTGGAGGGGGTCCACAAGGCAGCACTTAGCCCCAAAGATAGCGTGACCAGCAGGATTACGATCAGGTTGGTCAAGAGCCAGCGTTTCAACAATTTTGTCATGGGATAGCTCAAATGCGGGAGCACCTTAAAGTTGGGGTTGAGTTGGTGTAACCCATTCATCATATTGCCATAGGGTTTGACCAAGAAGAGGAGGGGGAGATGGGGAGATGGGG
>CAXUIG010000342.1:0-5904 GCA_964250845.1 uncultured bacterium
AATTCTCAACACCAAATAATACTGGCTTCCTGACCCCCTCTGAACGGATACGTTGCTGTTGAGCATTTCCCAAAGCCGTGAGGGCGGCAACCGTAGCAATTTCTCTCGATTTCAAGTCCAATCCGGGACGAGAGTAGACATCCCCAAAGGCAAATTCGATAATGTAGCGTCCGAGGTCTGGAGCAACCGTTTTCAGGCTCTCAATCACCCGTTCACCTGCTTGAGCGTGAATTTCTTTCAGCTTTTCCCAACCCCGCTCATAGCGGTCTTGTTGGCTTTCTGATGGCAGAGTGTCCATGAGCATTTCTAGAGTTTTATTTACGTCAACGTTAAAGTTGAATGACGCTCACTTGAGGGTTTTCGATCTTTTGAATCAAAATATCATGTTTGCATGAACTCTTTTGCCGCCGCGCCACCCCGCTCAAGGGCATTGCCAGAATTGTTAAACTCAAAGCAACTGGCATCCAATCAAAGGATGTTTAGCCAGTAGGTCTCTCACTAGACAAGGTCGGCTGTGGATGACTACACAAATTCAACTTCCTTCGCAGCAGCAGGTTATCTACCCCGAAAGTGATGGACAACCAATGGCAGACAATACCAAGCAGTTCCGCTGGATTGTAACGATTCAAGGGGGTCTAGATGCCTTATTCAAAGATGATCCTACTGTCTTTGTGGCAGGAGATCTGTTGTGGTATCCAGTTGAGGCAGATAACACGCTCCGCAAAGCCCCAGATGTAATGGTAGTGTTTGGCAGACCAAAAGGAGACCGAGGTTCCTACCAACAGTGGCAAGAGCATAATATCGCCCCCCAAGTCGTATTTGAAATTCTCTCCCCAGGAAATCGGTTGATGGAAATGCTTAAAAAGCTGAGGTTCTATGAGCATTATGGGGTGGAGGAGTGCTACATATATAACCCAGAGGGAGCGGAACTGAGTGGATACCTGCGCTCTGGTGAGGAACTGCGTGAGATTGATCCAATTGTCGGTTGGGTGAGTCCTCGGTTAGGCGTGCGCTTTGAGCTTTCTTCAGAGGGATTGGAACTCTATCGACCTGATGGGCAAAAGTTCGCTACCTATGTGGAACTCGATCGGCAGAGGGAACTGGCTCAACAACGAGCTGAGCAACAGGCACAACGAGCTGAGCGATTGGCAGCAAAACTGCAAGAATTAGGAATTGATCCAGATACGCTTTGAGGGGCTGCAAGCAGTTTGAAACGATACTTGGGTGTGTTGGGGCTGTTGTGGAGTGCTGCTGTAGCAGCAGAGATGGAGTACAGAGTCAATTTCATCTTGGCGACGCTAACCAGCCTGGGCAATCTTTCTGGCAGCGTGTTTGGGCTATTTTTGTTCTACCGCACTGGCTACACCTTTAAGGGGTGGACTTGGGAGCAAGCCCTTGTGGTACTGGGCATCTTTACCGTGCTTCAAGGCTTTTCCAGCACCTTCCTCGCCCCCAACCTGAACCGCATCGTTGGACATGTCCAGGAGGGCACGCTGGACTTCGTACTGTTAAAGCCGATCAGCAGCCAATTTTGGCTTTCCACCCACACAATTTCACCTTGGGGGTTGCCAGACTTGGTTTTTGGAGTAGTGCTGATTGGCTACGCAGGTGGACGGCTCGGCTTGAAAATAAGCGACTACCTGCTCAGTGCTGTTCCACTTTTGTTTGGCCTCGCCAGCCTCTACAGCCTGTGGTTTATATTAGGAGCAACTAGCATTTGGTTTGTTAAGATTTACAACGTCACCGAGGTGCTCAGAGGTCTGCTGGAAGCTGGGCGGTATCCTATGGTGGCTTATCCCACTGCTTACCGTTTTTTCTTCACCTTCATCATCCCTGTAGCGTTCCTAACCACGGTTCCAGCTGAAGTAATGCTCGGTCGTGTCCAGGTTAACTGGGTGGTAGGTGCAGGAGTGCTGGCGCTAGGGCTACTATTGGTTTCGCGCTTTTTCTGGCGGTTTGCGCTGCGCTTTTACACCAGTGCTTCTAGCTAATGCAGCGGGCTTGCTTGAGATTTGCAACCTGAGACTGTTACTTTGGCATGATTTTAGGGAACGTTATAACTATGCCCCTGAAATCTGCCAAACAACCATTATACTTTGGACTTGGTCTAAAGTCCAGAATCATTTTGGGTAAACCAAAGGCGCTTATGAGGCTGATTTAATTAACTTAAGTTCCCCACCAGCCGTGAATAGCAATTCGCCGGACACAAACAACCCCCTTAAGGTATTTATGGAACAGCGCCTGCAAGAACTGGAGTGGGATTTTTCACGCCTAGCAAGGGAATATGGGCGACTCAAGGAGCAGAGAGCTGAAGTTGATCCGAATCGTTACCGCTCAACGGTAGTCAGGATTGTTCAAGACCCTGAAAGAGCTCAAATGGGAAATGTTTTGGTGTGTCTACGTGCGCTGGGAATTAGTTTACAGGCCGTTATCCGAAAAGTTGACCTGATTTAAGCAACTGGGCAAAAGTCAACTTCGCTCTTGTGGGTTTGTTTCCACACTAGGGGTGCCCCTCTCCAGATCGCCAATTGCAACCCGCCTCAGTTTCTCCCCGCAACACTCACAGGTACTGCTGAGTGTTGCGAGGGTTATTATAGCTCAGCCTCTAATAAGTAAGTTGACAAAACGATTTTAAGCATTTTAATGCTATATTGTTGGGAACGGTCAAAGTTTGGTGAGGCTAAACAGCATGCCAATGTTTAGAATTGCATTTAAGCTGAAATGTCGTAGGTTGAATGTCACCTACAAAACTGAAATTAAATTTGGGTGGAGATTTTGCTCACGCTCATAAGTAGCCGACTGTTAAACCCCTATATTGTTTTGTTTAAGTTATTGCTCTGAGAGACTTTCAATCATTATATCTAGTGATTTACCCCTGACTCGGCTACATATGAGCGTTACTTTTAAGACTGTTGGAGTAATGACCGTTGAAGAAGGATTAGCGATTGTTAAAAAGTTTTTAAACAAAGACTCCCTAAGCATAATTCAAGAGATAGTATTTCGCCAATGTTGGGAAGGAAAGTCTTATGTTGAAATTGCAAGTCGCTCCGGTTATGACCCTGGTTACGTCAAGGAAACTGGTTATAAGTTATGGCAACTCCTATCAGAAGCACTGGGGGAGAAGGTCAATAAAAAAATTTTTCAGTTAGTCTTACAGCAGGATTGGCGCAACCAGAATCCACCCGAATCGGAACTGCTTGAAGAAGTTGCTCCGTCATCGATGACATCGGTTCAGGCGATCGCGAACCAGCGCCAAGACTGGGGAGAAGCGATTGACGTTGACGTTTTTTATGATCGTACCGAAGAACTCTTCATCCTAGAGCAGTGGATTGTGCAGGAGCACTGCCGCGTTGTGGTGTTGCTAGGCATGGGCGGGATTGGCAAGACTGCTCTATCTGTAAAGCTGGCACAAAATATTCAGCACCAATTTGATTATCTGATCTGGCGCAGTTTGCGCAACGCCCCACCACTCACTGACCTCCTGACAGAGCTGATCCAATTCCTCTGCCAGCAACAGAAATTAGTTTTAGCGGAAACTGTAGACGCAACAGTCTCAGAACTGATTAAGTATTTACGCTCCTCACGCTGTCTGCTGATACTAGATAATGCAGAGTCGATTCTGCGTGAGGGCGATCGCACGGGTTCCTACCGAGAAGGATATTCGGGTTATGGTCAGCTACTTAAATGTGTGGCAGAATCATCACATCAAAGTTCATTGGTGCTAACCAGTCGGGAGAAACCCAGAGGCTTGGCAACAAAAGAGGGCGAAAAAATCTTCATTCGAGCATTGCAACTGACCGGAATGCCTGCAACAGCAGTCCGGGAAATTCTTCAAGCAAGATGTTTCTTCTCTGGTTCAGAATCCGAGTGGAGACTTCTAATTGAACACTATGCTGGAAATCCCTTGGCATTAAAGATGGTGGCTCCAGTAATTGAAATTTTCTTTGATAGTAGTGTTGCTAAATTTTTAGAATTTTTGAAGAAACGTTCATTAGTTTTTGATGATATTCGCCACCTGTTAGACCAGCATTTCAATCGCCTGTCGGATTTAGAAAAAGAGGTAATGTACTGGCTGGCAATCAACCAACCAGTTTCATTTTCCAATCTGCCAGGTAATTTTGCTCCCCAAGTCTGCCATAGAGAATTTTTAGCAGTACTGGCATCTTTGAAGAGGCGCGCACTGATTGAGCAAAGGCCATCTGGCTTCATACAACAACCATTTGTCATGGATTATATAACTGAAAAATTAGCTGTTAAATCAAATAAATAGGTTGGGAAAACAAATGGAAACGAAACGGCTGGGAAACACTGATGTCACTATCAGCGCGATTGGCTTAGGGGCAATGCCATTGTCCTTGAGCGGCAGACCACCAGAGTCGCAAGCAATAGAGGTCATCCATCGCGCCCTCGATCTGGGTGTCACACTGATCGACACAGCTGACTCGTACTGCAAAGACGAGCCGGACAAGCACCACAGCGAGCAACTCATCCACAAGGCACTCCAGCAGTACCACGGTGATGTCAGCCACCTCACCGTTGCGACTAAGGGTGGTCTGATGCGATATAATGGTAACTGGACGCGCAACGGCAACCCCGACCACCTCCGCAATACCATTCGAATTAGTTTCGAGGCTCTGGGCGGCGAAAAACCGATTGATGTCTGGCAGTACCACGCCCCCGATCCAGACTACACCATTGAGCAAGCACTAACACCCGTCAAAGAAGCTGTGGAAGCCGGTCTAATTCGGTTCGTAGGGGTTTCTAACTTTTCAGTTGAGCAGATTAAGCGTGCCCGTGACCTAGTTGAGATTGTCTCCGTTCAGAACCAGTACAACCCATGGCACCGCCAGCCTGAGTTCGACGGTGTGCTCGAGTATTGCGAGAATCAAGGTTTAACGTTCCTGGCTTGGAGTCCACTGGGTGGTAGCAGTCGCGTTAGCCGGTTGGAAGATATTTCCGCACTGGCACAGCTGTCAGCCGAAAAGGGCGCGTCGGTGTACTGCCTGGTGTTGGCATGGCTACAGGCTAAGTCGCCCTGCATCGTGCCTATCCCCGGTGCCACCAAAACTGCAAGCATCGAGGACTCAGTGCGATCCGTCGAGTTAAAGCTGTCGGATAAGGAATTGCAGCAAATTGACAGTGGGTCATCGTCCTGAATACCTCGCTCGCCATGAGTGCAGTAGGGGCAATTCATCAATTGCCTCTTTTCCTCACGCCTTAATAGCGCACTGGTAGATCAGAGCGGAGGATCAGATTTAAGTCTCTTTCGGGGTAAATGACGACGACGTTATCCTGTCTTTTGCCTAAGAGCAGCCCACCTACAGCCCCCGCTCCAGCACCGCCTAAGACCGCTCCTATAGGAATGTGATGGTTACCAGTGACGCCT
The DNA here is from genome assembly GCA_964250845.1 of uncultured bacterium. Classification (GTDB taxonomy): domain Bacteria; phylum Cyanobacteriota; class Cyanobacteriia; order Cyanobacteriales; family Chroococcidiopsidaceae; genus CAXUIG01. The sequence continues at coordinate 5,387 of CAXUIG010000342.1, forward strand.
GTGATTAATGCTGCCGCTGCTCCACCAGCTGCTGCACCTTCCAAAATAGAACCGCTACTGGCTCCCCGAGTGATCCGTTCAGTTCTGGTAATTACCCGAGAAGTTGCCTCGATATCCTGCCGTCGATCAGAGTTAAACACTAACTCCCTCGCCACGAATTGAGAGCCCTTTTGATCGCGTCTTTGAGCAGGTTCAAGTTGACCGACGACCTGAGTCCCAGCTGGAATCAATACGGTGCCGTTACGGTTTGTGATGTCGGTTGCCACCCTGAGCGTTACGGGCGTGGTTTCGTCGGGAGTGACGACGATTTTTTGTGCCTTATCGTATCGCACTGGGATGCTAGTGCCAGATGGGATTGAAATCTGATATTGATCTTCATGAAGATTATATCGATTGCTGCGGTCATATTGGTCGCCACGATTATATTGGTCGCCACGATTATATTGGTCGCCACGGTCATATTGGTCGCCACGGTCATATTGATCGCCACGATTATATTGATCGCCAGGGTCATATTG
>CAXUIG010000343.1:0-5902 GCA_964250845.1 uncultured bacterium
TCTTCATTATACCAATAATCTTAACTTTTTACAAATGATTTAGGATTGCTATATATAGGTTAAGCTCCAGTTAAAATAAGGTTATAATTAATTTTATAAATTGATAATGAAAATATTTCGCTCAATCCACTAGTGATACATCGCCTACACCAAATGGCGTGTAAGCAATGTGGCAGTTCACCCCGTGCGGAGTTACCCGCTGTTGTCGCTCCAAGGATATCGATGTCGTGGGGTATCGTCAGAAACGCTTTGTACCAAGACTGATTCGAGCCTAAAAAGCTCAAAGCCGAACTTTGTCTGACTTACAAGCTCATTTACTGCTATCTCTGGTGTGCAGTAGTACAGATATAACCTAGATGCAGTAAGCCTTTCAGGAGAAATGACACTATTTTACACGCATCTCGGCTCAATCCCATCTATTCCCATAAATAAATTTAGGTTATTTAACAAGGATACCGTTTTGCTTGCGCCTACTCGACGAAATACATCTTTTTTTTGTTTTCCATAAATAAATACAGGGGCTTGAGACCCTTTTAGCAGAGGGAAAATAAATTCTTCCCTTCAGCATAGCTGCCCTCTGCCTTTCTTTGGTCAGATTTGTATGGCATAATTTGAACCGCCTAGCTAATTTATTCACTTAGCTAGGCGGTTCAAATTGTATAAGAGAGACTTAAAATGAAAACGATGAAATCTTTAGCGACGTTAACGCTTTGTATTCTATCAGCATTTGGCACTTCAGTTGTTCTGAATCCCCAACAGGCAAAAGCAGAAAAAGCATGCTCAAATAGAAGTCTATACGGAGCATTTGGAAATCAAAGTCAAGGGTATGTGAATAACACCGACCCGTATGCCTTAAATAGTTTAGTCACTTATGATGGCAATGGAAAGGTCGGGGGCACTATTCTGGCTAGTAGTATTGCAGGAAATGTGACAACCAACGTTCCCAGTCAAGGCACATACCAAGTGAATAGTGATTGTAGCGTTACTATATCCGTTCCTAGAGACAATGGGACGACTTCTAATTTTAGTGGTTTTGTCTTCGATGACGGGAATAAGTATACTCTCACTGAAACTGACCCTGGTACCATTGTTATTTTAAAAGGTGAAAGAGTTAGGAAATACTACCCATCCCACTAATACCGTTTCTTTGTGAAGCTGCAATATAGGTTAAAGATTTTTGTTGGTAATTAAATCGGTGTACAGTTTCCAAAAAACTTGCGCTCGATCAGGACTTAGGCAAGAATCATTTTGACGGATGGGGCTTTGAGTTGCTCTTTTCAGGTAAATTGAGAACATTCCATGCTTGTTTTGATAAACATTTTCCTTGATTTGAGGAAAAAAAAATGACTAACGCAACGACGATGAACAAGGCCGTGATTGCGGACGTATCCAACAGTTCGCTCAGCGAACTGTTATCGTTGAATTTAACCCCTACCTTGCGAGTCTGGTGGGAGTGCAGACGAGTGGCATACACTAAACCTCAAACCAGAAGGGAGAAAGCAAAATCGATCCGCAAGGGGCGGTAAAGGTGCAACAATTGCAAGAAGCGATCGCTAATCTCTTCAATCCGCCTCCTCCAAACCCAACCCCAGAAACAGGGTTATTCTTCTTTTCAGGACATGGGTGGCGCAAACCTGTTGCTGGGAAGAAAGAATTTGTTTTAGCTACCAGTGATGCATTCTACTAGAAGTAGAGCAACCCTTTAGGAGTGCCTCTGTATGACACCATCCCCGCCGTTAACTGCCAAGCATCTCTCGACTTTATACGAACAGGACTATTATCTCTGGTTGGAAGCAACTGCTCAACTTTTGCGTGAAGGGCAACTCTCTGCACTTGATGCCGCTAATTTGCTAGAAGAAATCGAAGATATGGGCAGGAGCGAGAAACGAGCAGTTTACAGTAACCTCAAGATTCTACTGGTGCATCTTCTCAAATACAAGTATCAACCAGAGAAACGCTCGAACAGTTGGATAGCAAGTATCGTCGAGCATCGACAGAGACTTAAAAAAGCGTTCAAAGAAAGCCCAAGTTTGCAACCATATTTTACTGAGATATTGAACGAGTGCTACCAAGATGCAAGGGAATTAGCTGCTGCTGAAACCGGACTAGCAATTGATGAATTTCCAGCTGAGATTGCCTTTAACCCTGAAGAAATTCTCAATTCTGACTATTTACCGAATCGGAGCGATCGCGCAGTCTAATACCACAGCACCGAACGTGTAAGTCTGCCAGTGTATGGCTTTCGGACTGCTTTGCACTTGATGTCAAAAACTTTAGTTTTGCCTATACAAGCCAGAACACTGTGACACTTAAACCTGCGAATACACAAGCGTCGAACAAGGCTTCATAAGATGCTCTGTGGCTATGGCAAGTGGACTATTCACAGTGTGTTCGAGTGCTTTCTGACAGAGCGATGCAACTTGTCAAGCTTCAGCAGCAAATTGAGCAGCTGAGCAAATCGGATACTGACTCGGTGCGGATCTATGGTTTGGATGCGAGTGCTGCAAAACGATTGTGGCTGCCCGCTGGCGTTGGGCAATTAGTGGTTGGCATCCACCTACTGATTGATGATTGTGGCGATAGTGCTTTTATTCCTCACTTTCTGCAAAATTCACTCGTTCGTAAAGGTCGCTAAAAGCAATTTGATAATCTATGGATTCGAGTGCTAATACGGCAGATTCTGATTCATACTCGGTTAACAGCCATTTACCAACAGTGGTTTTAGTATGCTGGATCACATGAAATTGGGCTTGGTCTATTAAAATATATTCCTTTAACTCAGGAATTGACCGATAATACAGAAACTTATCTCCTTGGTCGTAATTTTTGGTAGAATTAGATAAAACTTCAACAATCAGCAACGGATTCATCACAGTAGTCAGACTCGTTCCCGTATAGATGCTTTCTCCCTGAATGACCATTACATCGGGATAGGTATACTGGCGATAACGGGGTATCCATAAACGGACATCCCCTATATAAATATCGTAATCTTGCCCTCTTAAAGCAAACTTCAAGTTAGCAGAAAAATTTAGGGCAATTTTATTATGATTTGTTGTTCCGCCCGTCATAGGTACAATTTCTCCATCCCGGTATTCGCTTTTATATTCCGCCGCCTCCTCTAGTTCTAAATATTCTTCTGTTGTGTAGTAGCGTTTTAGTGTTTGTAATTGCATACGCTCGTTTCTGGGATTTCTACTGGTTATCATCCTGACACAACTCCAAGACAACTCGGTCTAGCTCCTGTGTCATAAAGTCAGAACCTGTCTCACGGTACACCTGCACCAATGACCTGTAAAACCATAATGTCCCCTCTTTGCCTCTAGTAAACTCACTCCAGATCGTATCTCCCTTTTGTCGCCATTGGGCCAATAGCGACCGGGCATTATGTAGCTTATCGGCGAGAGACACCCGCCGTACTGCTGGGCAGGCGTGGCGTAAGTTCTCAAGGTATCGAGTCTTACGCTCCTGCCACGGGGGTTTAGGTAGGCGATCAAACTCGGTGCAGCCATCGACAATTGCCACTACCCTGTCCCCAAAGCGTTGGCGAATTTGATCGCGAGTGGGTATCCCACCCTGATCTTCCACGGCATCATGCAAAAGAGCAGCGATCGCTTCATCTTCATCCCCTCCAGCTTCGAGTACCAAAGCTGTCACACTTAACAAGTGAGCAATGTAAGGTATCTCCCCTATCTTGCGAGTCTGGTGGGAGTGCAGACGAGTGGCATACACTAGTGCTGCTTCAAATTGAGCGGTTAATCTCGGCGCATTCATGATTCTATAGTGACTTCAATTCTGGTAAAGCTGGAATTCTTTTTCTACTTCTGAAGCAATACTCTGCCGCAATTCCCAAGGCAGCAGGACTTCGCCTTTAGGTCGCCAAGCCCGCAGACGCTGTTTCACATTCGTATCATCTTCTCGGTAGTAGGCATAGTAATAGGCATCCTGGGGAGAGCGAGACTTTAATACTGTTAACAAAGCCTGCTGGTGCTGTTGCTGTTGGGTGTGTTGCCGAATCAGTTGTTTTGCTTTTTCATAACTCACACCTTCAAAGGTTTCGTGGCGAAACGTGCCCTGAATGTAGCGGTCATGGAACTCCCGGTCAAATCGCAGCAGCATTGGCTTGGGCGGCAGGTAGAAATCAAAGCCCCAGGCTTTAGCCATCTGGACTTCGATGTAGTCTGGGCTAGGTAGAGTTGCCTGTTGGGATTGCTGTAGTAGGAATTGGGGGATATCTGGATTTGTCCACTCCAATTGGGTCATTTTTTGAATCCGGTCTAGGCGGTAGTTATACCATTCCCCTTGTTCTGTAGGAGTTTGACCAAAAGCACATAGGTAAACAGCACGCCGAGCATAGTAGATACAGACAGGATAAACAATGCACTTTACCAAAGCTCCAAGTTTGGCACTGTTGTAATTTAGCTCTACTGGAGGCACTGGATTTTGCTCCCAGAGGCGTCTTAGTTTGTCCTGCCAGTCATCGACTCGATCCAGAGCGGTATGGGGAACGACGTAGTCAACCTCTAAGAAGAATCGCCGCACACCCCCTATCGGCTGCGAGAAGCTCTGGGCAAAAGTTTCCAAGTCAGGCTTCAGAAAATTGAGTCCATAGTCACTTAGTCTGGTACTGCCTAGCTCCATTCTGCCAGTAGGACGGTTGGGCAAATCAGGCACTCGGTAATACTTTTGCCCCTGACGCTTGAGCCAGCTTAGTTCAGTCAGAATTTGCAAATCAGCAAAGAGAGAGCGACGAGTGACCGCAAATAAACGGCACTGTAACAGTTTATCCAGCGTTGCTTTGGGAATGGCATCATGCTGCTGGAGAGATTGCCGCCACTCCGGTTCTGGTAGTTCAGTTTTGGCATCAAAGAGCCATGCAGCAGTAGTTCTGGCACAGGCGCAGTCAAAGTCATGCAGGGCGGGAATTGCATCTCCCTTAGGGTGAGTAGGACTAAAGAAGGTATCCTGCCAATCGGCAAATGTGAATGGAGCATTCAACAACAGACGGTCTTTGTCATCTCCGTAAACAGCGCGTAACCATACCCACAGACGGATTGCCCGGAGCAGATTTTGTTTTAGAGAACCGCGTGCCAGCCACTGGAGGAGTTCTACATGGGGGCGATCGCTAAAGAATCGTTCAGACATTGGTCAAAAAGTCTCTGCACTCTCTCAGTATGCCTCACTTTGGAAGACCCTACTTCCAGTACCCTGCTAGAGTATCAACATCATTGAACAAAAATGTCCATGAACCCTATTCAACTTGAGGTCATCCCTTACCAAACTCAGGAGGGCTTACCGTATCAACACCTGCACTTCCAGATCATGACTGAGGATGGCATCATTGCCCCAACAGACCTCAGGGGTCTGAAATTACCAGAAGGCATCCAATTCAGTCAGGGTGTTGTGATTGAAGGCAAAGGACCAATTTGGTTGTATGGCTACCTGGTACATGAGTGTCATCCTGCTGCCTGGGTAGGATGTTACGACACTCGACTAGGAGCGGTGGTGGTTGCTACTCACACCCATGCAGTACCTATTAGTCAGGTTTTCAAGCTGGATCTGCCAGCCGCCGTGTTTCGCAAGAGTTAACTACTCTCGAGTATGATTATGAGTCCTAGAGTGCAGCTACAACCTGAAGTGCAGCTACAAGTGATTGCACTGAGAACCCGTGAGCGAGATTGCCAAGCTCTGGCGATTAACCTGCTCAAGCCTGAGAGTTTGATTCGACCAGAGGAACTGCTGTTCCTGGAGATTCCCCCTGAACTTGACTTGGATCGAGAAGTGATTCTGTTTGGCAAGGCACCTACAGCGGTTTTCGTTCGGATAGTGTACACTTGAAATAGGCGGAGTTCTTGACTAGTTACGGCAACGATGAAAGCATACTCCCTCGATCTGCGTCAAA
>CAXUIG010000344.1:0-5882 GCA_964250845.1 uncultured bacterium
GCAGTTAGACTACCAAAGAATGGTTCCCTGTCAAGCCCTCGACCTGAATCCTTACACTTTTTTAACTTTAATTACTTATGCAGCCGATATTAACATAGCAGGGCAAACGCATCTAAATCACTCTTGACAAAATACCAACAAAGTGGAGCAACGAACAATAAGGAATTTGTCGTTCACCTTGTTTGACAAGCAGCCTGAGTTAAGCCAGTTTGCTTGTCAATAAGCAAGGATTAATGCGATTGCATCCCGGCTTATTGAAATTGAAGCAGCCTTATTGACAAGATGCGTTTGCCCTGATTAACATAGGATGGCCAAAAAGATTTATTGATGGATTTCAAAGGTTATGGGAAAGAGTATCCTGGGATATAAATGTTCGTCTAAATATATCTATAAAATCGATTGAAAGAGGAGAAAAAATATCAGTTGAATTTACAGATCAGGAACAATTTGTAAACGAAATCGTAACTCGCGAGCAGATATTAAAGTTCGATTACTTGTTTTTAGCCTGTCCTCTGACTCTTGATGTAACTAGCAAATTTTTAGATTTATCTGAGAAAGAAAAAACTCTTTCCCAAAAAATTATTATCAATCCATTTTGTCTTACTACTTATTTAATTCCTAATTTAAAACTACCGGCAAGAGTTGTTAGCATAATTCCTCTCAAACAAGAGGGCGATACATGGTTCATTTCACAGCAATTTGAGGATAACGATTTATTTTCTTTTTACTCCAGAACTGACCGAGAAGGCAAAATTACCAAACAAGATGTCCTCGCTCAAATACAGGCTAACGTAAAACACCTTGGAGGTAGAATCAACAGCGACTATTACACATACGATAAGTGGCCTTATTTCCCGCACGTATCATCTCAAGACATGCATGACGGTTTCTACGAACAGCTAGAAGAACTACAAGGAAAGCAGAATACCTATTATGTAGGAGGTCTGATGAACTTTGAACTCGTAGAAACCATAGCTGAGTATTCTAAGGCACTGGTTGAGAAAAATTTTCCATCTGTGAAAAATACTGAAATTTAGGCGAATGGCACGCTTGTTAATTCCGGCTTAAATCAGCTCGATTTGTTATGCTCCCAGGAGGCGATCGCAAGCATCGATATTGAAGTCTTTTTATTGACCGGCTGCAAAGATTTCGGCAGGCGTGAGATTCAGTTCACCGAGTTGAGTAGACCGTAAGCGATCGCTGTCTTGAACGAAGAACAGATTAGAATACTAGACAATAATGAGGCATCGGGTTTGGGTACTGCCATGACTAGACAACTTCTGAACGATGAAGAAATCGTCACCGAGCTTGACATCAACCATCTGGTCATCGAGGACGATACCCCCGTGGACAACTTTCAAAGTGCTAAACAACAACGCCTGCTGGTAGAGCCACTCTACGCTTCATGGTCGCCGGGAGTCCCCTTTATTGCTGACTCGAACATTGGGCTGTTCTACGCCCTCAAGCAAGATCCGCTCGTTCCCGATGCCTTTCTCAGCTTGAATCTGCAAATGCCCACCGACTGCAGCCAAAAGCAAAACCGCTCCTACTTCGTCTGGGAATTTGGCAAGGTGCCAGAAGTGTGCATCGAGATTGTCTCGAATCGCAAAGGCAATGAGTTGGACTCAAAAAAAGCTGACTACGCCCGGATTGGCGTTGCCTACTATGTCGTTTTCGATCCCTTGCTGCAGCTTCAGCGAGAAGAAGAGCTCAATGGTAAGCTGCTGAAGGTTTGGACGCTAACAGCAGGACAGTACGTGGAAATGCCGGAACCCTTCTGGCTGCAAACGGTGGGACTGGGGTTAACCGTTTGGGAAGGAGCGTTTGAGGAACAAGAGTCTACTTGGTTACGCTGGTGCGATCGCAATGGACAAATTATTCCGACCGGAGCAGAGCGGGCAGACCGATTAGCCGAGCGTCTACGGGCGATGGGGGTGAACCCAGACGAAGTTTGATTAGAACTTACCCCTGCAAGTTTGCTTCGCTTCGTTTTCAGTATCAGTTTTAGGGTCGTCCTCGGCAGCGTGAATATGCGTGAAGTCGCGCACTGATGGGGTGTGGCATATGTTGAATCAACAGTTGCGCGAAAAGGTACGCGGGGAACGCTTTTAACTCTCTCCCAAGAACAAACGTTCAGGGGAAGGGCGAAATAAGTATCTTCGCAAGCGTCAGGCTGTCCTGCCATCGGCAACTAACTTGGTGGAGATCGATCTGAGAAGGTCAGGAACATCGATGGACATCCGAGGGGGTAGACAGAGCGACTACAGCATTCTAATTAGTCGAGCATGGAAGCGACCTAATGCTGACCTTTACCCATTCACGCTGAGACAGCCGATTCCGGCTTTTCCCATCCCCCTGAAGAAGGAAGACGCTGAACCTTTGATTGAGTTAAACACCTTGCTCAACTTAGTCTATCAAAAAGCAAGGCTAGAACTACTTGTTGACTATCAGCAGCCCTTGAGGCCTGCTCTGTCGTCTGAGGATAGGGAGTGGGCTACAAGGATTATGGCATCGACAGGAGTTGATTTGCAAGGGGGGCGGTTAAGTATCAGTATCTGAGTTGGGCTGAAGTATGGCTAAGTGAAACCCTTGCCGGGTTTCGGAATTCAGAAACCGCTGCTGTAGGGGTTGCCACTGCTGCCATGCTTCGTAGCTTGTTTGCGCCAATTGACTAGCAAGGGTGGGAAGAACGGTTTTGATGTCTGACTTTAAGGCATTTTTCAGAAATTCGGCTAAAACGAAACTGTCTTGTATTTGACCTAAAATTCCCTGGATAGCCTTCACGTCTTCTAGATAAGCATTGTAGGACTCACCGTAAAATTCGCTAAATACCTCCATTTGGTAGCGGATGCGCTTGGTTTCCTTACGCAGACTATGGAGAATTGGCCCTTGAGCTGCCAGTTTTTGCTCTACTATCTCAGGAGCCAGTTCCTTAAGGATGTGAATTTCTCCTTCCTTGGCTTCGGTTCCCACTAGCCACCCTGGATGGAGTAACAGTTTACTCACTTCAGGCAAAAGTAAATCTGGCAGCACTTCCTGAATTGGCATCTGTGCAATTTCCTGGTAATTTGGCTGCTTTAGCCACTTCTGCAAAGATTGCTTCAGGGACTGGTAACGCTCACGTTCTAGGGTTTCCTTTACCTGTTCTAAAGCCTGCCGACGTTGCTTCTCCAGTTGAACCACTGCGGTTTGCAAAGACTTTTGTTCTTCTGAGGGTAAAGCCGGTTTGTAGTGGTTATAGAGTGCTTCCCTCAACACATCTAGATCTCGCAGCGTTCCTAATCGCTGAGCAATTTTACCAATTTTCTTCTCCTGGGCTGGCTTCGGCAGTAAAAGAGCTGGGGCAAAACCTGTGATGGCACTGCGGAGGCGACGCATGCCGACGCGCATTTGATGCAAATCTTCTGGTTTGCGGTCTTCTAGCACATCAGCTTCGTGCTTGATAACTTTATCGGAGTGTTTTTTAATCGCCAGGGAGGCCCAGTCTCCTAGAGTTGTTGGCTTAGTTTGCGTACGTACTTTCATCGTCTTTATATTCAGCGCATCATATCAGGCTGAGATAGAATCATTTATCTTAGCATGAACTCATATATTAATGCTACTCCAACTATTGATTGCTCGTGGGGGTTAAAAACTACTCCTGAGCAGAAACTACGGATGGTCGCCAGGGTGGATTAGTCAGATCGAGGGGGCGGGAAACCCACAAGTCGTATCTGGTCGTTAGTTCGCTTGTTCCTAGATGCTTGATGAAGGGTTTGCTCGTCCAGATTTGGCAACTGCAAACATTTTTAGGCTCTTGAAGCTCAAACCCCCCGTCTTTTGGCTGCAGCTGGAAAAACTCAATGTGCCAGTGAGCCGGTTCAACGGCAACGTGGTTGGGAGCAGCAGGGTCGAGCGTAGCGTCAGAATGCCGATCGTCCAGCTTAATCGCCATCGGCAGGAAATCGATATCCAGCAAATCTGGTTTCAACCCTTGTTGCTGGGCAAACGCGATTACCTGCTGCCAATCGTAGAGCGGTTCACGCTCTTGGTGGCGGCTCGTCTCGTCCCCAAAGCAGTGTCCACCCCAAAGCCAAACGAGTTTGGCTTTGGGGTGGCTTCGACGCGGGGGCGATCGCGTTGCAATAATTCGGCATCCTCAGGTAGTAAAATGCGACCAGGAACACACCACCAATATTCCCAATAAATAGTGCTATCGAGGGGAATAAGCCGTTTAACGATACCTGGAATCCGATCGCGTTGCTGAATAGCTCTGATTTCTGCTTGAGACGCCTGTTGAGAATTGGGAAGAGGCAGTTCCAAGTTTTTAGCTAAAGGATGTTCCAGCGCAGTCCTGATTTGGGCTGGAATGAACAAGTCAAGATTAAGCACAGGTAATCGGTTCCGATGTATTTAAGTTGGGTTACAGATTAGTTGAAATTGCCTGGACGGGACAAGTAGGGACGCACTGTTCGCAGACTATGCAGCGCGATCGCGTAAACGTCAGCCGAAAAGTCTCTGGGTTGAGGGTAAGGGCTTCGGTGGGGCAGACACCAGTACACAAACCACAATGGACACACGTGTCTTCGTCGATCAAGATCTCGCCTAAAGCGAGGGAGACGCTAATATGTTGCGATCGCATCCACTCAATTGCTGCATCCAGCTGATCAATATCCCCCGACAGTTCCAGCACCAGTTTGCCAATTTGGTTGGGGGCAACAGCAGCGCGGATGATATTCGCTGCCACGTTGAAATCCTTCGCCAGCCTGTAGGTGACTGGCATCTGGATGGCGCGTCTGGGAAAGGTCAGCGTTACCCGCTTTTTCACATCTAAGTCGTCATAGTATTTTCTCTGTTATAGCTTACTGGGTGGTTGTTTTTGACCCCAGATGCGCTCCCAGAAAGAGAATGCTTGTGCGTGTTCAGTTAAACTTAAAATGAAATTGCTTAAAAACTTTTAATAAAAATATTATGGCTGAGAATTTACCTGAATCAATAGTGGTGTCTCAAGAGAAATCTGAATCCACCCTTATGGCGCGCTTGAGAAATCTAGTGATTGTTTTAGTAGCAACCATTCTCTGCCTGGCTTTATTCTTGGGACTGCGGACTGAGACTAACTCGGTTTCTCTGACTACGTTAGCTCAAGAGTCTACCCCGCTGGAAGTTGCTCTGGGCAACGGCAAGCCGACGCTGATGGAGTTTTATGCCAATTGGTGTAGTGTTTGTCAGGCAATGGCACCGGATATTGGGCAGCTCAAACAGCAGTATGCTGACTCTGTGAATGTGGTGATGCTGAATGTTGATAACACCAAGTGGTTGCCGGAGGTTTTGAAATACCGGGTGGATGGGATTCCCCATTTTGTGTTTTTGAACTCAAAAGGAGAAGCGATCGCCCAAACCATTGGTCAACAACCCCGTACATTGATGGCGACGAACTTAGAAGCCCTCGTTGCTGGCTTGTCCCTGCCTTATGCTCAAACGGGTGGTCAAGTTTCCAAATTTGGCGCACCGCTTGCACCGACAACATCTGGGGCGGATGACCCCCGCCGTCATGGTAGCCAAGTAGGGAAGAGAGCTATTTCGGGAGCTGAGGAGCTGAGGAGCTGAGGGAGCTGAGGAGCTGAGGAGCTGAGGGAGCTGAGGAGCTGAGGGAGCTGAGGGAGCTCGATGCGACGCCAGTTTTCTACGCCGGGAAACCCGGCGAGAGTGAAACTGGCTCCCAAATTTTTCTTTTTTTTCCATGGTCTAAAGACTCTCACGAAAGCAACATTCATTGGCTTGAGTAAACTACCCCGCCCTGACTCCCTTAAGGTCGTCTGAGGACGGGGCTTTATCCCAGATTTCACCCACCTGGAGTTTAGACTAAAAGCGATCAGAACAGAATGCTGGCAAAATTACGGGTT
>CAXUIG010000345.1:0-5878 GCA_964250845.1 uncultured bacterium
ATCTTCATTATACCAATAATCTTAACTTTTTACAAATGATTTAGGATTGCTATATTACAAATTTAATAGTGCTGAGGATGCAGTAGCAGTCTTACGGGATTTGCGCCGGATGAAACCCAAGGAATTGTCTCAGGCTGAAAAAGATATTCAAGGGCGGTAAGCCAAGTCCGATTGAAGCAGCAATCCAGGCAGAGCAGAAAGGGTTGTGTTGCAAGCTTTCTCTTCGGGTGCTATTCGTGGCAGGAGTTTAGAATAATTTCTCGTTGCCAACCATAAATCAACTAAATTTATGACTTTTGTCTAACTTTTTGAGGATATTCCTCTGATTTTTACCGATTGTCAAAGTTGTTATGGGTAGATAAGCTTTGATGAAAGCAGAGCAAAAAATTGTGGAGGTGTTATTAACATGTTTATTTTATTTATAAATAAAATTGCAGAAACTTGGAAACAAAAATAAATACAAACATCTAGAAAATAAGCACTTAAGTTTTCGTACACATCTTAAGCGTTTAGTTCGGGAAAAGATTTTTTTTTTTTCAAACGATTGCTATGCACCCTCTGGTGATTGGGCCATTTATTAACCGCGTGGAACTTGACGAACAATGAACCTGATCCGCCTTCTCTTACGCACTGGCGCTTTTCAAGTCACCTTGGCTGTGGTAGCTGGTATCCTCAGCGGCGCCAGTGCTGCTGGGCTGATTGCCCTGCTCAACACCACGTTGAGTCAGGATCAGCCATCAACGGGTACACTGGTTTGGAGCTTTGCCGGTCTGTGCCTGATTCGGCTCATCACTAATCTTGCTTGTCAAGTTATGTTGGTTCGTCTTGCACAAAGCGCCCTCCTCGACCTGCGAATGCGCTTGAGCCGCCGGATTCTTGCTTCTCCCTTACGTCACTTAGAACAGATCGGCGCCCCTCGTCTTTTAGCCGTCCTAACTGAAGATATCCAAGCAATCTCTAACACGGTTTTCATTATTCCCTTTTACTGCATCAACATCACAATTTTGGTTGGCTGCCTGATCTATCTATGCTCGCTCTCCCAAACCGTGTTCCTTGTGGGTATGAGCTTTTTGATTCTGGGGATATGCAGCTATTCCCTGCCGATGAGCAAGGCCCTGTCCTGGTTGAAGTTGGCCCGAGAGCAGGAGGATAGGCTGTTTACACACTTGCGCGCCATCACTGAGGGGACTAAGGAACTCAAGCTCCACAGCCAGCGACGCCAAGCATTTCTGCGTGAAGAGCTTCAGACCACTGCCGGAACCTATCGACATCATAACGTTGTCGGTCTGACTGTCTTCGCTGTCGCCGCCAGTTGGGGGCAGATCCTATTCTTTGTCGCCCTTGGTCTGCTTCTGTTCACCCTGCCAGCCCTGACGCATGTCAAGGCTCCAATTTTATCTGGTTATGCTCTGACTATCGTCTACCTAATGACACCCCTGGAGTACATCATGAGTATGCTCCCGTCATTAAGCAGCGCTACAATCGCTCTGCAAAAGATTGAGTCTCTAGGTTTATCATTGGCAAACTACTCCTCTGAAGACAGAGGAACGACTACCCTGCTTCACCCAGAGGTCTCCTGGAAGTGTCTAGAACTTGTAGGTGTAACCCATGCTTATTATCAGGAGCGAGGGGAAAGCAACTTCACCCTCGGTCCGATTGACCTGCAGCTCCATCCTGGAGAACTGGTTTTTATCGTAGGTGGTAACGGCAGCGGCAAGTCCACCCTCGTTAAGCTGATCACCGGGCTTTACACTCCTGAAACTGGAGAGATTTATGTAGATAGCAAGCTGATCGACCATCAGCATCTGGAGTGGTATCGCCAGCAATTTTCAGTAGTATTCTCTGACTTTTATCTGTTCGAGCGCTTCCTGGGCATGGGCCGCCTCGACCTCGACACGCAGACACGAGACTACCTTGTACAACTGCAACTCGACCATAAAGTTCAGGTCCAAGATGGTGTGCTTTCTACCACTGCCCTCTCCCAGGGACAGCGCAAGCGCCTGGCTTTGCTCAGCACCTACCTGGAAGACCGTCCGATCTACGTGTTCGATGAGTGGGCCTCAGACCAAGACCCCCTATTCAAGGAAATTTTCTACACTCAACTCCTGCCAGAGCTGAAGCGTAAAGGCAAAACCGTAGTGGCAATCACTCATGATGACCAATATTTTTACCTGGCAGACCGGATTGTCAAGCTGATACACGGCCAGGTTAAATCCGACAAGCGCCCCGACAATTTTGAATTGTCCTCGCGCTAGTACTACCGTTTAGGGGTGTGGGGTGTAGGGTGTGGGGAAAAGTTTGGTGGATACACCCCACTGTCCTTCAATTCGAGAGGATTCATCCATGGAGAACCCCCCACACCCCACACCCGCGCGCTTTTCGCTTTGACCCCTTGCCCTTAAGAGTCCTTGTTCACCACTCAATTAGGATTGCTATAGGCAATCTAAGTTGACAACTATTAGATTATGGTAAAAGCATCTAAATTCAATCCCTTTTTGCTCGCTACTTTAGCCAGCCTCGGCTTTGCTAGAACAGTGACTGCATCTACTGCAAAACTTACTGTGATCGTAGATGGACTACGTCATCAAAACGGTCAGGTTTGCCTAAGAATTTACTCCAGTGAAAGAGGATTTCCTAGAAGTGATACAAGTGAAGTACAAAGTGGCTGCACTAAGATAACAGGAAGTTCTGTAACCAAGGAATTCTATGGCTTGAAGCCTGGAAATTATGCCGTCGCTGTACTTGATGATGAGCACGGAGATCGCAAACTACACACAAACTTTTTAGGTATTCCAGAAGAAGGTTTTGGTATTTCTAACAATCCAACTGTATCGGTACTAACAGGTGCCCCTAAGTTTAAAGACGCAAAGTTTTCGCTAACAAAAAATACAACAATCAGGATTTTAATGAAATATTCGCTTGATGAATAATGATACTTGCTGATTTGAGATAAAAACCGAGGCTTCAGACATGAAATCGTTGAGGTACGTCTAGGTCACCTGCGAAGATCACTCACGACACCGAAACACGGAGTACACTAGTTCGTCCGTTATTTTTAGTTTAGTGGTTCGAATTGAGTGGCGGTGGAAACAATTCATCATTGCGTAGCGGGTAGTTGGGCCTGATTTAGCAGTAGTTCATGAAGAGGAGAAAAAAGTTGCTCAATACTTGTAGAACCTACACACTCGCTTTTATTATCACGAGTTTTCCTCCAGAGGTGAGTGGTACTTCGCTAGGAAATTGGGAGCGCATACAATGGTTTGCAAAGCAAGGAATATACCGTGTTGTTGTATTTGTGCCTGATTGGCAAAATCAGACAGTATCTCTGCCAGTACCATCTGATTTATGCGAGAATTTTATTATTGAACGTTACCCCTCAAAACCCTGGTTTGTATACAATCTTAACCATGTTCCTAGGTTATTTGCAGCTCGTCAAATTAGTAAAAAACTGGCTCAATATCGACCAAATTTGATTATATTAGCTGACGTTGAGCGCGTATTTTTCTTCAGCACTTGGCAACTTCCAGGTAGACAGTATGCGAAACAGAATCATATTCGCTATATCGCCCATTATCATACTGATTTTTACAACTTTGCCCTTGCCTATCCTCGTTGGCGGTGGTCGCGAAACGTTTTTCTTCGTCCTCTGACAAAGCAGCTATATAGTCAACTTGACGGCACGATCTGCTCTACCAGTAATGCCAGGAAAAGTCTTGAAAAAATGGGGCTTTCAAACGTCAAAGCAATAGAGTTTGTAGGCATTGATGTTTCAAACTATAGTCCTGCTAGGCGCAGTCGTAAATGCCTAGAACCATGGTTAAAACTTGAAGAACAAAATAACATGATTATACTCTTTTTGGGCCGTCTTGGCCCAGAAAAAAGAGTTGATTTGCTGATTCAAGCATTCGCGAAATTAAAACTTACTAATCAATATAAATATTCTCTTCTCATAGCTGGAGATGGGCCGCTTGATAGCGTCAGACAATTAAAACTTTTGGCTCAAGGCATTCCTGATATCCACTTTACAGGTTTTCTGCATGGAGAAACAAAGGCAAATGTATTAGCTTCGTGTGATGTATTTTGCTTACCTTCGCCTTATGAAACTTTTGGTCGAGTGGTGGTTGAGGCAATGGCTTCAGGTATTCCTGTTGTTGCTGTCAATAGCGGTGCCGTCCCTGATTACCTTATTGACAGAGTGAATGGATACCTGGTTCCAGCTAATAGTGTTGAGGAGTTAACTAACGGTCTTCAAACAGCGCTATCGAGCAATAATGTAGAAATTGTACGTAACGCATTGCAAAGTGTACAGCATTTCTCGGTTGAACTAGGATGCCAAAGACTCAATCATTATTATCAAGAAATCCTCAAGTTACAGCAGGTTAACCAGCTGAATGATAGAGGTAACAGTGATGAATCGAATTTGGAAAAAAGTTCTTGTGCTACTAGGAACAATGTGCTTAGCACTCTTTATGACGAATCTTGATGCCACTTCAGTTTGAGCTGCTCAAAACACTTGCTCGAAACAATGAATCAGGCGGTCAACTTCCGACAAGCTATTGTAATGCACCATACTCACCCGCACCACTCCACCCTGGTTTCCTAACCCCAGGTATTCAATCAGTCTTTTAGCATAAAAGTCACCATAGCGAATCCCAATGTTATGTTTGTCAATTTTTAGGGGTATTGTATCGCTTGGCATCCCATCTACCACAAAAGAAATAGTGGGAACCCGCTTAGTAAGATCCGCCTTTGATTGACCAATCACTCGGACATTGGACTTGCTGCTTAGGTAACTAAGCAAGCGCGATCCAATTGTATCCTCATGGAGACTGATTAAATCAAACGCTTGCACCATTTGGCTTCTCAAATCAGGAGCAGTTTGTGTACCATAGTGAATGTGTGCGAATTCGCTCAAATAATCACATAGACCTAACATCCCGTAGCTAAGCTCAAAGTTCACATTTCCGAGTTGGAATTTATACGGAATATTGGTCTTTTCAATAAAGTAATGGTTGATTCCAGGTAGGTTTAACAGATGCTCTCGTTTACCATAAAGTAAGGAGTAATGTGAACCATAGACTTTATAAAAACTCAACGCATAGAAATCTACGTCTAAGTCTTGCACATCGATTAATCGATGTGGGGCGTAGGCAACACCATCGACACAAATCATTGCCCCGTGAGCGTGAACCGCTTGAGCAATTTCCTTGATTGGATTTATAGTTCCCAAAATGTTAGAAGCATGAGTGAGGGCAACCAGCTTGGTGCGTGGTCCCATTAAGTTCTCTAAATCTTCTCGGTGTAGCTCTAATGTGTCAGGGTTAATCTGCCACACTTTGATTTTGATGCCTTGCTTTTCTAGATCAACCCAAGCACCAATATTGGCTTCATGGTCGCAGTTGGTGACAATAATTTCGTCACCAGGAGTAAATGTCTGACCCAGACAAAGGGAAAGAATCCGAAATAGCATGGTGGTGGCTGGTCCCATCATCACCTCTGAGGCATCAGCAGCATTAATCAAAGTCGCCACTGCCTTGGTGGCTTTTGCTAGGCGCGAACTTGCTAGCTGTGATACTGCATAAGAAGCTCCCAACTGCACATTTGACGTCAGTAAATATTCGCTAATCCGGTCTACCACCAGCTTCAGGGTTTGCGAACCACCCGCATTATCGAAAAACACCCAGTCGCCCGCAAGAGAGGGAAATTGCTGGCGAACAAATTCAAGCTGGAAGGGAATAGGATGAGTCATTAAATTTTCCTCTGTTGTTAAAGATTATTAGTAGTTTTAAAAAATGTGTTATGCTATATAGCAATCCTAAATCGTTTGTAAAAAGTTAAGATTATTGGTATAATGAAAATTGGCAGTACTGATAGGGCG
>CAXUIG010000346.1:0-5878 GCA_964250845.1 uncultured bacterium
ATTAAATTTAGGCGCTCCGACGCTCCTGTTTACATTTCCATTCTCGCCTAGAGAATTAACAAAGGGGAAGGTTCGGCAACCAGATTCACCTGTTGACCCAAAATCTGGTGGAAGGTTTGATAGAGTTCCCAAGCTTTCTGGTTCACTTCTCTTGGTGCCTAAGAGAGCCCCTGGAGCCAAGAACAGCCCCCCAAGGCATGCCTATTTTCCCAGTGCCACTTTGAAAACAGACCATCTGTCCATTTATGCGACCGCTCTTTCCGATAAGATAAATATGCTTAAAACCGTGTCACCCTGCTTGGGATTTCTAGCATTTGAGGACTATTATTGTATGAGCGAAGCGCAAATTTTTGAAAAAGTCAAGAAAATCGTCACGGAACAACTTAGTGTTGACCCTAGCAATGTCACACCACACTCTAACTTTGCCAACGATCTAGGGGCCGATTCGCTTGATACTGTTGAACTGGTGATGGCTTTAGAAGAAGAATTTGATATCGAAATTCCCGACGAAGCAGCCGAACAGATTACAACGGTTCAAGAAGCAGTGGACTATATAAGTAACAAAGTTGCCGCTTCCGCTTAGGTATACCTTTTTGCGTTGTGCGTTACGGGTGAGGAAGCGGGCTTGAACTGATATGACAGATTTTGAACATAAACGCGTTGTTGTAACGGGGCTCGGCGCAATTACGCCGATAGGAAATACCCCAACTGAGTACTGGGAAGGTTTGCTGAGCGGGAGAAATGGCATTGGCTCTATCACCTTGTTTGATGCCTCCCACCATAAATCCCGCATTGCAGGCGAGGTGAAGGGATACGACCCCCACGATTACATGGATGCCAAGGATGCCAAGCGCATGGACCGATTTGCACAGTTTGCGGTTTCAGCAAGCTTGCAGGCGCTCCAAGACGCGCAGTTTGTCATCAGTGACCTGAACGCCGAACAAGTGGGCGCAATCATTGGTACCGGCATTGGTGGCATCAAGGTGTTAGAGGAACAGCAAACGATTTACCTGAATCGTGGCCCCGACCGCTGTAGCCCCTTCATGGTACCAATGATGATCGCTAACATGGCAGCAGGTTTAACTGCCATTCATACCGGCGCGAAGGGGCCAAACTCTTGTACAGTAACGGCTTGTGCTGCCGGTGCTAACGCGGTAGGCGATGCCTTTCGCTTGATTCAACGGGGCTATGCCCAGGCGATGATTTGTGGAGGTACAGAAGCCGCAATCACGCCATTGTCGGTAGCTGGGTTTGCGGCGGCGCGAACGCTTTCAAGGCGGAATGATGATCCACGCTCAGCCAGCCGTCCCTTTGACCGCGATCGCGACGGGTTTGTCCTGGGCGAAGGCGCTGGGATTTTACTCCTAGAAGAACTGGGACACGCGAAAAGTCGGGGTGCGCGGATCTATGCCGAAATTGTGGGCTACGGCATGACGTGCGACGCTTACCACATGACTACACCAGTGCCGGGTGGGAAAGGAGCAGCTCAAGCTATCCAGTTGGCTTTGAAGGAAGCTGGACTGACCCCGAATCAGGTAAGCTACATCAATGCCCACGGCACCAGTACCTGTGCCAATGATTCCACAGAGACCGCCGCAATCAAAAGAGCCTTGGGTGAGTTTGCCTACAAAGTGGCGATTAGCTCGACTAAGTCGATGACTGGTCATCTACTGGGCGGCTCCGGTGGGATTGAAGCAGTTGCCACATCGATGGCGATCGCTAATGACAAAATTCCACCGACTATGAATTTGTCAAATCCTGATCCAGAGTGCGATCTGGATTATGTTCCCAACCATTGTCGCGCTCAAACGGTCGAGGTGGCATTATCAAATTCTTTTGGGTTTGGCGGTCACAATGTCACGTTAGCCTTTAAGAAGTACGTTTAGGTCTACTGAATAACCCCACCTTGAACAAGGATGCTTGCCGGTCAACCCTGCTAATGGGATGATCGGTAATGCGTGCTTAGGGCGATCCCCAGCATTCAAATTTCAGCCTAACCAATGAGCGTGCTAACCCGTCGTTAACAACAAGAGACTATGGCTGTTGCAACCCAATCCGTCGAAGAGCTTTGTATTAACTCCATCCGCTTTCTGGCAGTTGACGCCGTAGAGAAGGCAAAATCAGGCCATCCAGGGCTGCCAATGGGCGCGGCTCCAATGGCGTTTGTGCTTTGGGATCGCTTCCTGCGGTTTAATCCCAAAGATCCCGCCTGGTTGAATCGCGATCGCTTCTTGCTGTCTGCGGGCCACGGCAGTATGTTGCAGTATGCCCTGCTCTACCTCACCGGCTACCAGGATCTCACCATCGATGACCTGAAGCAATTCCGCCAGTGGGAGTCAAAAACCCCAGGCCACCCCGAAAACTTTATGAACGCTGGGGTCGAAATTACTACCGGGCCTTTGGGTCAAGGCATTGCCAATGGCGTTGGCATTGCCATGGCTGAAGCTCACTTGGCTGCCGTATTCAATAAACCCGATTTCCCGATCATAGACCACTACACCTATGTCATCCTGGGTGATGGTTGCAACATGGAAGGCGTCTCCGGCGAAGCCTGTTCCTTAGCTGGACATCTGGGACTGGGTAAGCTGATTGCGTTTTACGATGACAATCACATTTCGATTGATGGCTCCACCGATCTGGCGTTCACAGAAGATGTGGCTAAGCGTTTTGAAGCTTACGGTTGGCACGTCCAGATTGTTGCCAATGGCGATACCGACCTGGATGCGATTCACCAGGCAATTGAAACAGCAAAATCAGTCACCGACAAGCCTTCTTTAATCAAAGTTCACACAACGATTGGTTACGGTTCCCCTAATCATGCTGGCACCCACGACATCCACAGCGATCCGCTTGGGCCTGATGAAGTAAAGGCAACTAGAGAGAACCTGGGCTGGAATTATGAACCGTTTGTTATTCCAGAAGATGCTCTTAACCATTGGCGCAAGGCGATTGATCGCGGAGCAAAAATAGAAGAAGAGTGGAATCAACTCTTTGCTTCCTACAAAGAGAAATATCCTCAAGAAGCTCAGACACTAGATCGGATGCATGAGGCTGAACTTCCAGAGGGCTGGGATAAAGTTCTACCCACCTACACCCCAGAGGACAAGGCCGATGCCACCCGTAACCACTCCGGCAAAATCCTCAATGCTCTGGCTGAAGTTCTCCCAGAACTCATTGGTGGTTCTGCCGACCTGGCTCCCTCCAACAAAACCTTGCTGAAGTCTTCTGGAGACTTCCAAAAGGGACAATATGCCAATCGTAACATCCGGTTTGGGGTGCGTGAGCATGGCATGGGAGCGATCAGCAATGGCCTTGCCCTGGATGGCTCGGGGTTGATTCCCTACTGTGCTACCTTCTTAGTGTTTACCGACTATATGCGAGCGGCAATTCGCCTGTCTGCTTTGTCGGAAGCAGGTGTGATTTATGTCATGACTCATGACTCGGTGGCGCTAGGCGAAGATGGTCCGACGCACCAGCCAGTTGAACAAATCGCCTCTTTGCGAGCGATTCCCGACTTGGTAGTGATTCGCCCAGCTGATGGAAATGAAACCTCTGGCGCTTACAAGGTGGCGATTACGAGCCGCACCCGACCGACACTCCTGGCGCTGTCGCGGCAAAATCTGCCGAACCTGGCTGGCACTTCGATTGAGGGTGTGACTAAGGGCGGTTACATTCTGTCAGATAGCGATGGCACGCCTGATTTGATTTTGATTGGGACGGGTAGCGAAACCCAACTCTGCGTCAAAGCAGCTGATCAGCTGCGGGGTGAGGGCAAGAAAGTACGGGTAGTTTCGCTGCCCTGCTGGGAGCTGTTCGACAAACAGGATGAGCAGTATCGGGAATCCGTATTGCCCAAGGCTGTTAAGAAGAGACTTGCGGTGGAAGCAGGCGTTAGTTTTGGCTGGTGCCGTTATACAGGTGGTGAGGGTGCCACAATTAGCGTCGAAACCTTTGGTTCTTCAGCTCCCGGTGGAGTGATCATGGAGAAGTTCGGCTTCACGGTAGAAAACGTGGTGGCGAAGGCGAAGCAACTGTTAGGTTAATATCCTAGATCTGACGCATAGCTATTAGTATGGTCAGCACCCCCGAAGTAGATCTCGGGGGCTTCCTGCCTCCAGCTTCAGGTAGCTGACCTCCGTCTCGCCTCACGTAAATTTAGATGTGTTCGCCCTATAATCACCGACTGTATATAAAAAAGAAAGTTTGACATTTCATGGTTCAATTTTTTCAATTTGAAGCCTATTTTGTAGATTCATTGCGTTGCATCCCAATGCAAGTTCGCCTCAAGCTAGATACCTGCGGAATCAAGTTGAAATTGCCTCAGTGGAATCGGTTTAGCCCGGAAGAACGTCAGGCACTGGTGGATTTGCCTTGCACTACAGAAAGCGAAATTCAAGCCTACCGAGAATTGTTGCAACGTCTTGTCCTGGAACGTGCTGGCGTAGCCGCAACTGACCTGCCCGTTGAGACAAATCCCGAGTGGATGAACACATCTATTGTGCCTACTAGTATTCAACAACAGGCTCAGGAAATCGGGGTGACAATCACTCTAGACCAATGGGCAACCCTGACCCCAGAACAGCGCTTTGCTCTGATTAAACTCAGTCGCTCTGACCACGAGAACGAAAATTTTTTACCGGCTCTTAAGGAGTTTAACGTAGTGTGAGCCAGTTAAGAAGCTTACACCACGCTCTCTTAGGCTCCAGGATAAAAGTTTACAAACATCAATAATCTTGTCATGGGAAGGGAGGAATTTATTACTTTCCTTCTTTTTCTATTACTTTTAGTCTGACTTATTATTACTTTCCTCAAGATAAATTTTGTTAGCATAAAAATGAAAAGTTTTTAGATGCAAATCTGACAAAAGTGCAATTTCAAGCTGGAAGATTGAAGGGTCTTACTCAAGGGGACAGTCAGTAATTTTGTTAATTGAGAAAAGCAGAAAGTGGTAGTAAATTGGCGATGCTGAGATTAATGGCGCTTTGTTGGTAATTGTTAGTCAAATAAAACTCTATCGGCTGATATCGGAATTTTTTGCAGTTGGAAAAATATTGGCATTTAGGCTAATAATAATGAACTAAAAGATAAGAGTCAGGGAGAGACCTAAACCAATCTATAAAAGGAGAAGGAGTAAGATCAATGGAAGCACAGGAGCCAAATCAACCTCAAATTAAGGGAGCACATGAAGCGGCAAACGCCGCTGATAACATTCATCCCAGCCACTGGGAGCCAGCAAAGGAAGACATTAAGTCTGAGTCAGAGTTGCAAGCCGAAGCCGCTGAGCTACCAAATAGCAACGATTCGGCGAGTTCACATGGAAACGTTGAAACCCACTTCGATGGGGTGGATGCGGTGCGCGCCGAGACACCTGAAGAGTTTACAGGCATTAAGTTCTCATCCGTCAAAGACTACGCTGGCGGCATCCCGGCGGTGATAGCGGTGGCGCAGCACACCCTTAAAGAAATGGGTGCAGTGCGTAGCACCAAGACGCTACTGCAAGTCAATCAAAAGGGTGGCTTCGATTGTATGAGTTGCGCGTGGGCTGACCCAGATGGCGATCGCCATCTGATTGAGTTCTGCGAGAACGGAGCTAAAGCCGTCGCCGAAGAAGCAACCACCCGGCGCGTCACCCCAGAATTTTTCCAAAAATGGAGCATAGCTGAACTTTCCCACAAATCAGATTACTGGCTTGGCAAGCAAGGGAGGATCACGCACCCGATGGTGCTCCGGCGCGGCAGCACGCACTACGAACCCATCAGTTGGGATGAAGCTTTTGCGCTCACGGCAGCAGAGTTGAATAAACTGAATTCCCCGGACGAAGCGCTTTTCTACACGTCAGGTCGCGCCAGCAACGAAGCCGCCTTCCTCTACCAGCTTT
>CAXUIG010000347.1:0-5829 GCA_964250845.1 uncultured bacterium
AAGATGCCCATGATTACAATCCCCACCACCAAGTAGCTCCACTGCACCTGCCGAGGTAACCGTTCAGGGGGGGGGTAAAAAAGTTTACGCTATGAAATCACATGTAATCAGTACGAAAACCAGCCTAGATTTAATTTTTCCTAGATAATTGTGAGTAGTTAAAACTGCTATACTGGTTTGCCAATTGTCTAATAGACATTTTAGGGAGGCTGTTTATATGTGCATAAGTTCTAAAGCTTTTGCTTAGCAAGGTTTTGAAGTTCATGCGCATGACGTACCCCCTAGATTTTTCCCGGACATTAAGCTCTGGCCGTGTATTGAAGATCACGCGAGAGCGCCTAGAATGACCTAGTTGACGGCCAGAGCTTAATGTCTGGTTTTTTTGTAACCCCCCCCGTGAACGGTTACATTCTGACGATGTAACCAAGACAGCGGTGCGGGCAATAGAAGTGGTTGGTGGAGTAGTCGTGACCGCTCTAGTCGCGAGAAAATTGCTCCAAATGGTAAGCAAAGACGATAAAAGCAATAAAGCCTGATGAATTTTTCAAAATATTTGCTCTTGACTTAAAAGTAAAAAAAACAGTCAAGAGCGAGCGCAAATAATTGCCAATATCAGTTTTTTGGGGTTAGGCTTATGGCAATTATTGGAGTCTATTTATTTCAAAACTGGAGAAAAATTATTTGTTGCTGTTGTCAAGGTTATGATAGATATCGCTGTTTTCGTGATTAAATAACATCAACCAAAACCAGAAAAAAAATCATGGAAGACTCGGATTCGTCAAACCATAAAAAAAAACTAGATAGACAATTACAGATGGACACATTGGCCCCAGCTCGAACGGGTGATTCGACTGCTTCGGGTCAAGCACCAGGTCAAGCTAGACCTGTTAAGCTCAACGAAGAGCGCAAGCGCCGACGCAGGCTGATTATTTTGGCTATTGTATTAGTTGTGGGCGCAATCTTGGCCTACCGTTGGTGGCGGTATGCTTGCACTCATGAGAGCACTAATGATGCCTATGTTACTGGTCGCCAATACCAGCTCAACTCTCGGATTAATGATACTGTGATCAAAGTTCTGGTAAATGATAACCAGGTTGTGCACCAAGGTCAACTGTTGGTGCAGCTCGACCCGCGTGACTTCCAGACTCAAGTGCTGCAGGCGAAAGCGAGCCTAGAAGCTGCAGTCCGTCAGGCTAGAGCGGCCGAAGCGAATATTGGCGTACCGTCATATCAAGCTCTAGGCCAGACAACTCAGGCTCGAGGGAACATCACAGCAGCAATTGCCAGCGTAGCCAATGCCCAAGCAGCAGTTATAGCAGCGACTGCAAATGCTACATCAGCTAATGCGCAGCTATTTCAAACGGAGGCAGACCTGAAGAAGGCCACCGCAGACTATCAGCGCTACACATTTCTCACCCAACAGGGGGTCGCCCCTCCTCAGCAACTGGATGCTTATAAAGCAACGTATGAGGAGGACTTAGCCAAGCGAAAATCAGCGATTGAGAGCGTCCGGCAAACCAAAGCCCAACTAACCCAAGCCCAAAAACAGGTGGATAATGCCCAGGGCCAACTCCTGACCGCCAAAGGCGGGTTGCAAACAGTTCAGGGGACGGCTCAGCAAACAAAAGTGAACAAGAATCAGTACGAAGCCGCTATGGCCGCGGTCGCCCAGGCAGAGGCCAACCTCAAATACAATCAACTGCAGTTATCCTATACCAATGTCACTTCCCCCACTAATGGACGAGTGGGTAACGCCGAAAGTGTAGTAGAAGGACAACGAGTCCAACCGGGACAAGCTTTGATCTCAATTCAGCAGCCAGACCCCTGGATCGTAGCCAACTTCAAAGAAACACAGCTCGAATGGATGCGGCCAGGCCAATACGTGGAAATTAGGATAGATGCCTTCCCTCACGAGCGCTTTTGGGGAGTTATAAATAGCATTGCACCGGCTTCAGGATCTGCGACTGCACTCTTACCTCCGGATAATGCCACAGGCAACTTCACTAAAATTGTCCAACGGGTTCCCGTCAAGATCCTGTTCGACCCCCGGAGTATTAGGGGGTACGAAGCACTGATTGTACCTGGCATGTCAACTGAAGTTACTGTAGTGCATCCCTAGAGATAGCAACAAGATTTCCATGGATCTGATCATAGCCTTGCTAGCGATTGTTGGGGGTATAGTAGCTATCATTGCCCTGGAAATAGTCCTTGACTATGCCTGGTTTCTGGTTCAAAGAGGCTGGACTCACAAACAGAAGGGACGCCATAACAAAGCGTCGCTCGACTTCAACCGTGCGGTCAAACTGAACCCTAAATACAAGTGGGCCGTTGCTAGCCGTGGTCAACACCATCGATTGATAGAGCGTTACGACGAAGCTCTGGTTGACTTTAACCGCGCCTTGGAACTCGACCCTAACTGCCACTGGTCTCTTGCCAACCGGGGCGAAACCTATCGACTGATGGAGCGCTACGATCAAGCTCTGGCTGACTTTAACCGTGCCATCGACCTGGACCCCAATTACAAATGGGCGATCGCTAGCCGTGGCCACCTCCACCGGCTGATGGGGCGCTACGATCAAGCTATTGCTGACTTTAACCGCGCCCTTGAACTCGACTCGAACTGCTCTTGGTGCTTTGCCAATCGGGGCGAAACCTACAAACAAATGGAGCTATACAACCCAGCTATTCCTGACTTTAACCGCGCGATCGCACTCGACCCCAATTACCAATGGGCAGTTGCCAGCCGGGGTGAAACTTACCTGCTGATGCATTGCTACGATAAAGCTCTGGCTGATTTAGACCGCGCCATCGATTTGGACTCTGACTCCGCTCGCGCCCTTGCCAATCGGGGCGAACTCTACCGGAAGCAGCAGCGATATAACGCAGCTCTAGCTGATTTGGACCGCGCCATCGATTTGAACCCGCAATCCGCTCGTGCTCTAGGTAACCGGGGCGAGATCTACCGGATTGTTCAGCGTTACGAAGACGCTATTGCTGACTTTAACCGTGCTATTGAACTCTTGCCCGACAATGACTGGTTGCTGCACCATCGAAATTTGGTCTACCAAGCTCTAAACAAGCAGACGGACACTTATAAATAAATATACAGATGACCACAGTTAAGTTATTACAGCTACCGCAGCATGTTCCCCAAGCGGCTCCAACACTTGCTCCCCCAACACCAGAACATGTCTCCCCTGCCAGAGCATTACTTGGTGTTTTGATGCCCGTATTGGGTTCCCTTTTACTGACCTTGGATTTGCAAATGACCAACGCTGGTTTCACTCAGGTGATTCAAGGAGACTTGGCATTCACACCCGATGAAGCTTCTTGGGTAACAGTAGCCTATGTGAGTGCAGAACTGATCATCATTCCCCTCGCTGGTTGGCTGAGCCAGGTCTTTTCCCACCGTTGGTATCTATCGGTCAATGCTGTCCTATTTGTTTGCTCTTCTATAGCTTGCGCTAATGCTTGGGATTTATCATCAATGATTTTGTTTCGGGCTGTTCAGGGTCTAGTCGCAGGAGGGTTCACTGTCTTAGCTTTCACTCTTGTGCTCACACATCTGCCCAGAGCTAAGCAACACATAGGCTTTGTCATGACTAGTATTACAACCGGCTTACCAGTTTCTATCGGTCCACTCTTGGCTGGATGGCTAGTAAACGACTATCAATGGCAATACATTTATTACCTAAACGTGCCATTGGGACTGCTGGTTATGGCTGGGCTCTGGCATTGGATTGACCCCCAACCCATGCAATTGCCTTTACTCAAAAAGATAGATTGGTTAGGCACTATTGTGATGGCAATTGGCATGATTAGTCTGGTAACGGTGCTAGAACGGGGGAACACTGAAAACTGGTTTGACTCAGAGCCAATTGTGCTATTAAGTATTGTATCGGCTTTGTTTTTGGCTCTTTTTTGTTGGATTGAACTGCAATCCAGCCAACCCCTGATTAACTTACGTTTACTAAAACAACGCACTTTTGCCTTAGCCAATATTTTAAATTTAGCAGTTGGACTTGTCCTGGCTTACAGTTTTATTGTGACCCAATATTTGGGTCAAATCCAAGGTTATAATGCCTTACAAATTGGTAGGCTTCTCCTTTGGGGCTCAATAGTTAACCCAACGGTACCAAAACTTATAGAACACGTTGAAAGTCGCCTGCTCCTGGGTATTGGGCTTAGTATATTTGTCATCAGTTGCTTCATGAATTCAACACTTAGCTACGATGTCGCGGCTCATGAGTTGTTTTGGTCTCAATTCGTCAGAGCCCTGGGACAACCTATGATGATTGCAGTTCTAGCTTTTATAGCCACAGACAACATCAAAAAACAGCAGGCTGACTCGGCCTCAGCAATATTTAACACGATCCGGACTTTAGCATCTACCATAGGAACCGCAACTTTAGGCACTTTGCTGACAAAACGAGAGCAGTTTCACTCCAACCGACTTGTTGAATCTGTCTCAATGTTCAATCACCAAACTCAGGCTCGCCTGCAAGAGCTTAGCCAGTTGTTTACAGTAAAATTAGGTGACCCTCATGCAGCTCAATCTCAAGCATTGACAATGCTTGGGCAAACTGTGCGTCAGCAAGCCGAAGTTATGGCCTTCAGCGACTGTTTTTATTTCATTGGCATGGGAATACTCCTGAGTGGCATTGTCATCCTCTTCTTAAAGAAGATTAGAAAGCCTGGTGAAAGTGTCAATTAGAGCAGTTGTGTCATGAATCTGACCCAAAATTCATATGCGAACTCATCTCGCCGAATTCACTGACAGCTCATCCGCTCATGCTCCACCTGACCCAACAACAATATCGGCATCTCAAAGAAGTACAGCTTCGATTGTTGCAACTGGCTCAAGCAGTAATTTGGGGTAGCGGAACCCTGATCATACTGAGCCTATTTCCCCGAGCCGAAACCGATACTTTCATTAGGCCCACGCCGTCAACGTTGTGCTTTCATGATGCCAGCGCCGTGATATTCAATACACGGCGTGGGCCTACAATGGAATAACTTTTTTGTAACCCCCACGAGATTCTCCTGCATGGCAGACAGCGTGCAGTCGCTAATTCTGCGTCGCAACAACTGATTTCTGATACCTGGTTGCGGACAACAAAGAGTGCAACGTCTGCGGATTTCAGTCAACTGGTGTTGTGAACACCACCTCGTGCAACGTCTTCTGGTACTCATTGTCAGCCAGTTGCATCATCTCAACAAATGGTCCGGCAAAGGGACGATTGGTGTCCATTGCCGTAAAGTCTGACTGAGTGCGCCAGTGACCGTAGTTGATGCAGCGCTCACCGTCGAGACTGCGGTGAAAGTGGGTGGAGATGAGCCCTGTTTGCCCGGAAACCATGTTGATGGCAACGATTGCTAGTTCTACAAAGCGAGGCTGGTTGGTCGACGATTTCATCTTAAAGATGCCAAAGTTGATCAAGCCTTTCATCTTTGGGAAAGGCTGCAGCTGGGTGCCCTCCGGTTCATCAATAAAAATCTCGTACAGGTGCGAGTCGGGCTGTGGAAAGCAAGCGAAACGGCGCGAGAGCGATGCCACCTCCTGATTGCCCATGCAGGCTTCGTAAGCAGCCGGGTTCTTCCACTGAACGTAATTTATCACCCGCAAGCCATCACAGCTACGGTGGACGGTGCCGGAAACAAAACCAGGCTGATGTTTCAGCACGGTTTCGACATACTCTATGAGACCATCGAGCAGCAGCTGTTGTCGCTCTGGTTCAATCGGAAAAATGTCAATTTCTGCAACGACAGGATTGCTCATATAGCAGTCCTAAATGAGTTGTAAAAAAATTAAGTATACATAAATATCTT
>CAXUIG010000348.1:0-5828 GCA_964250845.1 uncultured bacterium
AGCATATATCTGGTAATGCTTTCAGCTATCCCATCTCAGGTAACCAGTGCCAAATCCCCTATTGATGCGCTTACCTGGGGTGCGACAATCCTCCCCGACCTGACACCAACAGAATTGCAAGAGCTGTTTGACTCTGTGCCATCTGTCAACGGCAAGAAAGCGCCTGCTTTTGTTGAAAAGGTGTTGGATATGGCAGTCACCTTCTAGTTATTGACAATCAAAACCCAGCAGTATTTGACGCCCCTGCTGGGCACCAATAAATTTTTTTGACTTTATCATGACACAAATATTGACATCAGAGCCTCCGACCGTTGCTTACCGTCCGGCTCTAGCGCCCCATCAGCAGTATGTGCAATGGACGGAACACCACCAACAGCAAGCCCAGGGTTTGCCGCCATGCGCTATCCACTTATGGCAATACTTACTTTACAAGTATCCAGGTGGAGTGCCACAAGAAATTGATCTAGAAGAGGTTCGCTTCTTTATTTCTCAAGGCAGAAGCAAGACTTACTGCGTCCAGTCTTTGAAAAACGCACTGTGGAAATATTTAGTTCCCAGAGGTTTGGTTGAAGTTGTTAAGCAATTCACCAAGAGAGTCATGCGCGTTGTTGCTAATCATTGTGGACCAGTTAAAGAGATTGAAAAAAGATTTAGCAAACTTGCATTTAACTTACAGTCCACTAAACAAATTTGTAAAAACGAGGCCCAACCCATTGAGATTCCGTCCTCTTTACAGAGTCTTTCAGAGCACACAGAACCACTGAGCGCCACGACTGAAAAAGCTAGTGCAGAGAGAGGGGGTTGTGATGACGAAGAAATGAAGGAAATCCAAGAGGCGATC
The DNA here is from genome assembly GCA_964250845.1 of uncultured bacterium. Taxonomy (GTDB): domain Bacteria; phylum Cyanobacteriota; class Cyanobacteriia; order Cyanobacteriales; family Chroococcidiopsidaceae; genus CAXUIG01. The sequence continues at coordinate 842 of CAXUIG010000348.1, forward strand.
ACCGATGCCCCCTTTATGCAGGATGACAAAGAGCAGGAATCAAAACAAGCAATCAAGCCATCTGATGATGACAAGTTTTCCGCTCCCGTGGCCCGAACAATTTTAGAGCGACTGCGCGACATGAACATTCCCCTGAGTCAGGAAGTGCTAGAGCTTGTTGCCAAGACTCCAGTGGCACAGATTGAGCGCAACGTTTCGGCATTGGAGGAGGAGGCTGCGACCAAGGGGGTTACAAAAAGGTTATCCATTGTTGTCCAGCCGTCAAACAGATCACTCTCGGTGCGCCACGACTATTTCACACACGGCTGGACAACAATGGATAGTTTTCCGCTCGGGGGCTCAAGTCACCCGTTGCAGCGCTCAAGTACTTTGTCGCTCACAACTACCAGACCCGCAATCACCGCCAGTCTTGGTGGAACAGAGCAGCAGTCGCTTTAGGTAGAGAGCGGCGCGACGGGCTGATTCAGGCGGTGTTTGAGTATGCAGGTGAGGTAGTGGTCATGTTCACCAACGGGCGACGGCTTACCTTAGCACAAGCGCAGGAGATGACGTGGTCAGCGATGCCTGCGGCAACGCGAAGCGCGTGCGCGCTGTTTGGGGAGTCAAAGCCATGAGCGACACTCTATTCGACATGACCCCATACAATTCTGAGGCTGCCCACAGCGAAAACCCCGACTGGAGAGATGCGACTGGCACTGAAGATAGCTTGGGAACAGCCTGTTCTGGAGCTAGACCTGGGAACTAATCCCCCAGGTTCAGTTGATGATGCACCCACTGGGTGGCAGAGTGCAAGTGAATTTACTCTCACACTGCAATCCGGGCAGACCGTTGAGGTGACGTTTGTTCCATGTCTTGTTGGTAAGAGACGGATGCATGAGTTCAGTTTTACTGGTCCTGTCAGCGCCACAGGTTTTAAGTCCCATTTCGTTTTAGCGGCGGAGTCAGAGCAATTCCCCCACCCCCGCGATTACGCTCAGGCTTATACCGAAAAGCTAATTACTCATGTAGAGGACAAGCAGGACTTGGCCAAAAACAAAAAGCCGTCGCGCTCAGCAGACATTGCCAAAGCGCCACAAGAACGGACAGCCGATAACGACAATTCCCTGCAGTCAAACGCTATGCCAGAAAACAACGCGGATGTACCCAAAAACACTTCTGTTGAGGTAGTCGAGGAGCTGTCGCCAGAAGAAGCGGCTGACCGTCAGCGGTTGGAATTGAAGGTTGAAAGAGCCTTCTATGAGTCGGGACTGGCACTGAAACAATTGCGGGACAAACGGCTGTATCGTAGTACTCATAATACTTTTGAGCAGTACTGCCAAGATAGGTTTGGTTACAACCGGATCTCTGCTCATTACAAAATTACCGCGTCTGAAATCTTCGGGAATTTGTTCACTTTTAGTGAACAAGATGAACAAATTCTACCAACCAAAGAAACCCAAGTCAGACCACTGGCAAGGCTGACTCCGAACGAACAACAGCAGGTGTGGCAGCAGGCGGTAGAGGTAGCGGGAGGTAAAGTCCCGACTGAACGCATAGTCAAGGAAGCAGTCCTCCGCCATAAAGGCGTTGTTGATTGCCCCAAGCAGCAGCATCCATCGCCACCAGAGTTCGCCCCAGGTGACGTAGTTGAAATCAAGGCGCTCAAGCGATCGCCCCTACACCCATTCAACGGCATGTGGGCCATCATTGAGCATGTAGGCAGTTTCTCATACACAGTGCAGATTAGCATTGCCAGGGATAAACAGCAGTGTAAAAAGGAAGAGGTGACGAAGATTGACGAGGAATATACGGCGGATATCAGAGCGGTAGCCCAGCGGATAGCGGCGTTGGTTCAGTTTGAGCTAGAACCTGTAGATTACGCGATTCTTGAGTTGTTGCAGCGCTCGACATGCTTCACCCCACGGCAGTTGCTCTACTTGGAAAGAATGGAAGCAGATTATGTCTTGAGCAACTGATGGCAATTGAGCCACTTGTATCCTCTGGGCAACTTCGGCTTTTTTAGGGAAAGGTGTTGTAGAGCTGTTGATATTGAGGCTGAAACCTTCGTACAGCAAGGTTTACGTAAGTAAAGTCAACATGGACAGCAACACCTCTGAGAATTTGTTGGATGACCGACTCCGTTAACATTTGCTCAAACGGCAGCGCCAAACTGTTCTGTAACCTTTGCTCTTAGATTTCGGCTCGATTCGGCAAGCGTAGAAGCAGTATGTTTGGTCTTCAAGGCTATGATTCTCTCAGATCAGGCCGATTAGCCTTTTTTTAGCCTCTTATTTCAGTGCCATTCGACTAGAGATATTCTTTTGCCTGCAAAACATTTCACGCAGCTACTTTCTCCATTTCAGGTTGATACTGCCCCAACGCGGCGGCACTGTTAAATTTGGCACGACGATACAGTTCCTTCTGAGCCGTAGAAACATTCGCATCCTGTCCATTCCAGGTTTCCATAGCGCCGTGCTGGAGCGCACGACCGTAGGAAAACGTCAGTTGCCACGGCAGTTGGTCTTTAAATAGAGCGTTCATTGCATTTAAATGAGCAGTCGCGAGTTCATCACTTTGTCCGCCGGACAGAAAGGCGCAGCCGGGAACGGCAGCGGGAACGCGCTCGAGCAAACATTTCACCGTCCATCGCGCTACGTCTTCAACGCTTGCCTGCTGAGGACTCTTTGCACCAGGAATGACCATACTGGGCTTGAGGATCATCTGATCGGGTTCTACGCCCTGAATGTAGAGTTGATCAAAAACCGTTTTGAGCACTTCATGATGCACAGCATAACTGCGCTCCAACGTATGATCGCCATCCATCAGCACTTCTGGTTCAATGATCGGGGTTAGTCCGCCCTCCTGACAAAGCGCGGCATAACGGGCAAGTGAATGGGCATTGGTTTTGATACATCGATTAGATGGAATACCGTCACCGATCATAATCACAGCTCGCCACTTGGCAAAGCGGGCACCCATTTTGTAGTACTCAGCAATGCGCTCACGCAAGCCATCTAAACCCTCAGTCACCGTTTCACCAGGCGCTTTGGCTAACGGTTTTGCCCCCGCATCTAGCTTGATGCCGGGAATAATACCAGCATTCGACAGGACTTTGGTAAACGGAATGCCATCCTTAGTTGATTGGCGAATCGTCTCATCAAACAAAATCACGCCGCTAAAGAAGTCACCAATACCAGGGGAGGTAAAGAGCATTTCGCGGTATGCCCGACGCATTTCTTCTGTCGTAGGAATGCCTAGCTTCTCAAAACGCTTATTCGCGGTGTTGTAACTCTCATCAGCCGCCAAAATGCCCTTGCCTGGAGCAACCATTGCTTTGGCGCTAGCCACTAACTCTTGTTCGTACATACCTCAGATCTCTCCTTGAGCATTGGATAAATCTACTGGAACCATCATACTTACTCCCGCACTCCTAACTGTCACAAACGTATAACTGCTGAATAATTGAGCCAAATTTAGTATTCAAGTATGCTTAGCTTTAAATATTACAGCGGTTCTCAGATGAATAAGCCACAGTGAGCGAACCAACCAAGGGCATCATCAGCGGCAATGCACTCGTTGATAATCTTGGATAAAGCTTGATCGAGTGCTTCATTCGTTCGAGCCTTAGCCGAGCGCAGCAGTTGCTTGAGTGAGGACCAACATAACTCAATCGGTGAAAGGTCGGGGGAATAAGGTGGCAAAAACACAACTTTTGCACCTACCGCTTCAATTGCCTCTTGCACCACTACGGCATGATGAACAGGCAAGTTATCCATCACAATAATTGCTCCCACCCACAATTGAGGAATCAGAATCTCTTGAATGTAGAACAAGAACACGTCAGTATTGACACTGCCAACGATGCTCATGGTGGCAATCAACCCATCGATACTCATGCCACCAATTAACGAGATATTCTTTCCTTGATCACCAGGAGGCTCACTGTCATACAAGCGTTCGCCGATGGGGGCGCGACCATACAAGCGGGTCATTGCCAGATGGATGCCAGTTTCATCAATGAATACCAGGTTGCGGGGGTCGATTGTGAAACTCCACAGGCGATGAGCCTCCCGCAGATCCTTGACCCGTTGAGTGTCTTGTTCAGCGGCAATCAGTGTTTTTTTTTGACGCTGAGCTTGAGCTTGCACACAGCCTGTTGCATGGTCGATACACTTACCTCCACTCCGGTTTGTTGGGCACAGCGTTCACACAACTCTTCGAGGAGGACATCCGGTTGAGCCGTGACCAAGGCTTCAACGATGAGCAACTGCTCTTTTCCCAACTTGGCAACTGCTCCTCCCCCGTGCGGCTTAGGCTGCACTGTGCCCGTTTCACGATGGTGTCGCCTCAGATCTCTGATGAAAGACAAGCTCACCTTGAAGCGCTCTGCCAGTTGCCGATAGATCCTTCTTTCGCTTCATACGCAGCCACGATTCGTTGACGTAAATCGACAGACAAGGGAGCAGGCATGAGTGACACTTTCCTATCTCACTGGGCTTGCTTAGGCTACCAGATTGTGGCTTACTCAATCAATAACCGCTGTAAGGCGGTTTTCCGGCTTGATTTAAGTATGGTAGGTAGATAAAATTGCCTTTGCGACCTATCAAAACTCAGTCAGCCAAGAGGCGGAGGGGCAATAAGAGCGCATCTTGCAGGGGGGAAACCCCTTGACGCAAAAGCTCACACGCTTGAAAGCATGACCTGATTATGTCTCGTACTACGTATCTCGCTCACATTTTTTTCTTCTTCTCCATGGATAAATCCTCTCGAATTGTACCCTTTGCAGGGGAGTAGTTTAACTCTTCCCCCTGCTAGAAAGCTCCCCTGCCTCTTCGGTCAAGTCAAACTTTATAGGGAGCAAAGTTTTCAGGCTCTGAAAGATGACGAATTGAGGGCAACAATTTCTCGGGATAACACGGACAGCCCTTTACAACTAGACTATTCGCCGTCACCCACGTATCCGTTCAGAGGGGGTCAGGAAGCCAGTATTATTTGGTGTTGAGAATTC
>CAXUIG010000349.1:0-5827 GCA_964250845.1 uncultured bacterium
CAAATACCAGAATTGAGATTCCCATCAAAAACACCAAAGATAGACAAACTTATTTGGAAGCGGAATAGATTATTGTGCTATAGTTGGCTTCACGCTGCACCAATTAGAGCTTCCAGGACGGCGTCTTGCCATTGTCCATTCCATTCCTGGCTCTCCATCTTGGCTCGAATTTGCAAGACATTATGCGCTCCAACTCTTGTCCATTGCATTTTTTGTTTCCGCTTATGTCTGGCATTAATCAGTGAGTCAATATGCGATTCTGCCGTTTGACTCGTATAGACTTTCCCTAAGTTTTTCCGCTCATCATAATTGATGAGATAATTAAGATTGTTCTTCAAATAATCGTGCAATCCCTGAATCTTGGATTGCTTGGCATCATCAGTAATGTTGTCACAGAGCAATTTCAATTTTGTTATAGCTGTTTGGGCTTCACCATGCCAGACAGTCCATTTCACGCTATCCAGAGATGACTCAAAAGCTTCACCAAGTGCGTTTTTTACATTCTGAAACTTCTTACCAATGTGGAACCAATCCAGAATATATTCTAAGGATTGACAATGAGATTCTAGTGACCGTAACACAGACCAGCAATTATTAGCTCCATCTGCTAGACCAGTGATCCTTGTGTGTGTAGTCATTCCCTGCTTATAGGCGGCACTAAGCACAAAACTCTTGATTGTCTCTAGCTGATCATCTCTGGCTGAAACTACACAAGTCTTATTAGTAATCTGCCGATGGTATCGATCTATTTGTTCAATGTTATCGGGTTGATAGGCTATGGCAGACAAAGCTTCAAAGCTTCGCTTTCCTTTCTCTTTGACTGGGATGTGTCCACCATCCACTTGGACAATCAGGTCCGTCGCTGGGGTGGCACACTCGTTCGGGTCAGGCTTTCTCAAAGTGTCTTGAGCTAGCGTTGCACCTACTTGATTTGTCAGGCTTTGAATTCGGGTATGGTTATTGACGCTGCGCCGAGAGCAATTGAGTTTCTCTAAATTGGTCTGAGCCTCCCGGTAGCTAAATAAAGCTCCCTGTTCGCACTGCAACTTGGCCAAGTCAGGATGGATGTCAGTGCCAAAAACAGTGGTTGTGGTTGGGGTACTTTGCCAATTACACTCAGGATTATTGCAACGATGCTTTTGAATGCGTAATTGATGGTCGCTGAAGACGGCATGAAAATTAGACTGCAAAAAACCATTTTTCTTGAGCTTTTGACCACAATTTGGGCAGGTATCGTACCCGCAGTCAATCAAGGCAGATTGTTCAGCTAATAAAGCATTTTGCACCTTGGTCAGAAGGGAGATTTGTTCAGAGTGCCGCAGCCCCAGATCGAGAATTGATTTTGGTGGACGGTAAGGATTCAGGTGTTGAAACCCTTGCCTGGATTGCATTTCAGAGCCGTACTTCTAGAATAAATAAGTTGATATTCTCAACAAGCAACGAGAAATGGCCATTCCACCGATTCTTATTGAAAATTAAAAAAAGCTGAATTATCCTCCAAACCTTTACGGGAAAAGCTTTTCAGTCATTTCCCCATTACCTGAATCCTTACGGTGGACGAATATCATATATTTTCACTGTGTCTCGCTTGACTACCTCAAGACTTGCAACAGATACTTTCTCGACGATGACACGAAATTCGTATTCCATAATCGGTGGTACTCATACAGTCTTATGTACCAGAAGCCTACCATACAATTGCCTATAGCACAATAATCTATTCCGCTCCCAGGAGACTACGTTATCACTTTAAAAAAAAATCAAGGTGGGCTATATGAGCGGGTAGAAGCATTATTTAGAGAAGCACGAACTCAAGCGATATCAAGGATTTATATTTAGCTCTACCCGACTATCAGAGCTTTTGTCATAGTCGAGAAGAAACTAGATATTGCATGATGCTGAGTGATATTCAGAACAAAATAGACCCGGAGGGTAAATGGCAAGATATGCTAAGTATAGGCAGGCAAGATGCAATGAGAATAGTCAAGGGGAAACCGACTATTGAGACCCGTTATTTCATCAGTAGTCTACCAAATAATGCTAAAATGCTTGCTGATTCAATCCGGCAGCATTGGGGCGTAGAGAATTCCTTACACTGGGGCGGAGTGTCTGCGGGGGAAGCTTCCCCCGCAGAACCTCCTTTATTAGATGTAGTGTTCCGTGAAGATGAGAGTCGGATTAGAAAAGATAATGCTCCTCAAAACTTTGCTGTACTTCGTCACATAGCTGGTAATCTATTACAAAAAGATAAAACGGTAAAAACAGGGGTAAAAAATAAACGCCTTCGAGCTGGATGGGACAATAAATATTTAGCTAAGCTCCTATCTGTATAAAATTAAAGCAGCAGCGAGTGGTGAATAAATACTCTCCTTGGTTAGCAAGCGAGGGTAGTATTTCAACATATCGATTTTTTAGATGCTCTGGGTTTACTAAAGGAAAAATAGAAAAATTTAACTCCTTTTCCAGCAATTTTAACTTCCATTAGTATTGAGCATAAAGCTCTCTCTTTTAAGGGCCAATTTCATTCAAAACTACTCGTCATCATCACATTTCGCCTCTGATTAAGATGCGTTTGCCCTATTTCCCCTCTGCCCCTGGAGCCCCTCTGCCTCTTCCCTGACCACATCTCACTTGGAGAGCCACTAGTTCAGCTTTGAGTAAATCACGCTACTCATGATGCCGCCTGAACTCAATAAGAGCCTCAGACGAGCGCTTGGGCGCAGTTACAAAAGGTTTCGCTTGGGGATTGTCAGTGATGGGGGGGGGCTCTTGAAAAGCTACTGCGGGTTAAAACAAATTTTTTGTTATGGCTATACTCCAGGTGGGTCCCAGGTGGGTAGCCCAGAAGGATTTGCTGCTAAAATCCGTTGGTGGCGGCAGCGCCCTAGGAGTGGAGGCAGTAGACGACTTTGCCTTAAGAGCGATCGCTCGTGAAGGGCAGTGCATGATGCCAAGAGCGCTCGACTGAGTGGGATGGGATTTGCTACATGGCCGACATCGCCGGTTCCACGAAATGAATCTCTTGAGGCAGAAGCGCGGGCAACAATTTCTCTCCGATATTGTGGCATGTTATTTACAACATGCAATTCTGCGCTTGTACCAACAGACAACCTCACTTAGTGGGCTGTACATTAAAGGAAAGCGAATTCATCTCGGGGCGGGATGTAGGCGTTGGCAGCGTTGTAAACATGTGATTTTACTGACATAAACCTTGATCTACTTTGATTTCAGCCTCATTATCAACAGCTCTACAACACCTCCGACCTTCAAACTATATAGCAACCACTGGTCGTAGATTGGCCGGTGCTTGGAATCTGTAGGAAAATCTTTAAGGAAACGGGAGCGCAAAGTGCAATTGTCTGACAGGTACAAAACCTGTTGCCCCTTCATCCAAGGTGCGAGGATATAGGGAGTGATCGCTTGAATCAAAGTTTTGCCACAGCCAACCCCAGCTAGAACCAACGCGGCTTGCCGAAAGTTTCCGTCCATCTCCCCGCGACAGGCTTTCTGGTAAATCGCCAACAGGGCATCAGTCTGGTGTTGATAAAGCTGAGTCTGACCGGAAATAATTTGGTTTAGTACAAGTTGATGATAATCAAAAAAGTAATTATCGCTCACACTTTTTTGTATAAATCACTTTTTCATGTCAGTTTAGCAAATTCTTCAGCCCAAGGGATTTCCACTAATTTCATACACATAGGCTCAGCAATAATTTCATAAAACTCTGCTGACTCAAGACTGTTGTTTGCCCATTTTTTAGTATCTTCGTAACTACAAACATACAATATAGCCGCCTGGTAAACCAGGAAAAGCAAATGTCTTGAACTTTTGGCAAATAGGAAATCTATAATTTCTCCAATTATTAGATCGTGCATTTTATAGTCGATTCTAGCACATAAGCTTTTTAAAATAGCAACAGCTTTCTCTGTCATTTCTCCTGACTTACTAATTCGATTTAGATACGTCTGGTCAGAAATTTGAGCAACTAAGCTCCTCGCCTCGGTTTTAAATGCAGTTTGACAATCCAATAATTTAGTAAACTGCTCCTCAAGCGATAGGATTAAGCCAGACTCAAACTGTATCACTTTCATTTGGTCAATACTCTTTTCAGCCTCGGTTGCCAGTGAGTCATGGTGGACTGTAAAAATTTGCCAAAACCATCTATGTAGTAGTTTTAATCGTTGGTTACGTACCGATGTTGCTCTGCGAAGCAACTCTTTAGCATCGTATTTAGCTACCCTAGCTTCACACTGCTGTACAAGTGCAGGGTCTTTAGCTGCAAAATGTTTAAAGTGAGGTGGAATTGAAATAATCTTTTGCTCAAGTGCTCGCGATGATTGCCCCTGAAAGAAAACTGCATCCTTGCAGTTTGGACACAACAACCCTAAATTCTTATAGGATTGATAGTCACAGTCTACTGCTGAGATAATTTGACCTCCGTAACGAACTGATGAAGCGTATCTCATGCTAACATCCAATCTTGATTTGCTAGCTTTTAGTATAACTGTATACCGCAGTACCCTGTGGGTAAAGTACTATGGCAAACTATGAACTCCTACAATGAACCCAGTCAAAACTCCCTCCGGCCCTCTAAGTGGAACGACTGAAATAAAATGTGGCGTTGCTGAAAGTGTAATGCTAAGTTGGGTACAATAAGGGGATGAAATGTCCTCACTGTAACTCCACTCAAACGGCTAAAAACGGGCATCGGCGAGACAGACAGTGCTACAAGTGCAAGCAGTGCGGTCGGCAATTCCTCGAATCCTACCGTCCTTGGGCTTACTCCAATGATGTCAAGCACCTGTGCCTCAAAATGTACCTCTCTTGTCTTGGGACTACGTGGCATTGAACGAGTCACCGGAATTCACCATACCACAATCATGCACTGGGTTCGAGAAGCGGGACATCAGCTTCCAGATGCTCCTGAAGCTGTAGAAATCCCAGAAGTCACCGACTTGGATGAACTGCAAACGTTTGTGGGTAAAAAGCGCAACCAGCTCTGGATTTGGACCGCCGTCAATCACTCTTCAAGCAGGAATTCTGGCATGGGTGATGGGAGATCGCAGTGCCGAAACCTTCAAGGTCTTGTGGCGCATCGTTAAGTGCTGGCACTGTTTCTTCTATGTCACCGATGGCTGGAAGGTTTACCCAATGTTCATTGACGAGGGCGACCAGATTGTCAGCAAGACCTACATGACGCGGGTTGAAGGAGAGAACACCCGCTTGCGGCTAACCCTTGCGCGACTACATCGTAAAACAAGAGTGCTACTCCAAATCCGTCGAGATGTTGAAGTGTTCGCTGCGGTTGCTGCTTCACTACCTGAAGTATCGAACCGTTCCTCTACCAGCTTAGTTCATTACAGTTTCAGCAACGCCTAAAATGTTTTCCGTTTTTGGTAGTTGGCTCGTACAAGCACGGGTTGCACGCGAAATGTTTCCGGGGGAGTACTCCTCCGTCGGAGGTGTTGCAGAGCTATTGATATTGAGGCTGCGACGTTTGTCGAGCAAGGGGAGTGTGAGTGAAATCAACATGTTTGCAACACCCCCTGCAAACAAGTTTTGAGCGTGCAATCAAAGGTAATGCTTTAGCCCAAGCGGTGCCTCAAGCTTGCATGCTCGAATCAATTGAACGACGTGCAGATTTAGCATTTAACCACAAGCATACTGAAGAAGAATACCTGAAGGGGTTACAAGGAGGTCTGAATCGGTTGCAGTGTAAGGAGTTCAGGTTTTGTGGTAAAAGAAGGAAAGGTCTACCTTTGTCAACAAGACCTAGTACAGTGCGGCGTAAATCGAGTACCCATTAAACCGCTAAGACCTTACCCTT
>CAXUIG010000350.1:0-5826 GCA_964250845.1 uncultured bacterium
CCCCCTCTCCCCCTCCACAGATAAATACGTCCCTGACTCCAGCTTACTGCTCGCCCGCGTGGCATCCTACCGCGCCTGTGGATACCGCATTGTCTTCACGAATGGCTGCTTTGACATCCTCCACGCTGGACACGTTTCCTACCTCAACCGCGCTAAGGCATTGGGAGACATTCTCATCATCGGCATCAACTCGGACGTGAGCGTCAGCCGCCTCAAGGGGCCAAGTCGCCCCATCAATCCGCTCTCAGACCGCATCCAGGTTCTCGCTGCACTAGGAAGTGTTGATCACCTCGTTGCTTTCGATGACGATACCCCTAGCAACCTCATCCAAATGCTTCGTCCAGATATATATGTCAAAGGCGGCGACTACACCAAACAAACTCTGCCAGAGGCGTCGCTGGTAGAACATCTCGGAGGTGTTGTTCAGATTTTGCCGTTTGTGGAGAACCGTTCCACTACTAGCATAATTGAGCGGATTTGTAAAGCTCAGTTAGAAAACGAGGCCAGGAAGCACAGGTAAGGAAAAAAGCATGACAGATGCAGAGCTAGTAAACTTCTGAGAAAAAGGATTTCTTAATGTCCTGTACTCCAGATTCTGAACCAGCGGAAAAGTCTATTCAAGAAACACTCTCTTGTCTTCCCACCTCTCCTTCGACACCGCCAGTAGGGGCGAACTTCTTGCGGGTGTGGCTAATGCTTGGCTTTCAATCTTTTGGCGGCGGCGCAACAACCCTGACATTGATTCGGCGAACGGCTGTTGAACAGCAAGGCTGGCTCTGTGAGGCAGAGTTCACGCGCTACTGGGCGCTGGTGCAGATTGTGCCAGGCATTAATCTGCTGGGTCTGACAATTCTCATTGGGCGGAGGGTTGCCGGAACTCTAGGAGTGGTGCAGGCACTTCTGGGCTTACTGCTTCCCAGTGTAACGATCACTCTACTGCTAACGGCGCTCTACGAGCGCATCCGGCATTTGGAAGTGGTGCAAGCCGCGCTACGCGGTGTCATTCCCGCCACTGTCGGTCTAGGTTTGCTAACCACACTGCACATGGCTCGCTCTCTACTGGTCGCCAGCCGACGTGAGGGAAAGGCCAGTTTCTTGTTGAGCAGCATTCTCTTGACCAGTAGTGGAATGGTCGCGGCGTGGTGGCACTGGCCTGTTATCTTGATCTTGTGTGTGGCTGGTGCGGTGAGCGCCAACGCTAGCTGGCTGCGACATAAAGGGCGCAAAAACACGGAGACTACCCTGTAGTGGATTTTCTAATTTACTTCTGGCTCTTCTTGAAGGCGTCCCTCTTTTCGACCGGCGGCATGAGCAACCTGCCTAGTTTGCACGCTGACCTTCTAGCACACCGATGGGCTACCGAGCAGCAATTTGCCGAGTCGCTGATGGTCGGGCAGATCGCGCCAGGGCCAAATGGCTTGTGGGTCATCAGCTTGGGTTACTTGACGGGCGGGTTTCGCGGCGCCATGCTGGCTCTGATTGCCATCAGCCTGCCGCCCTTGCTGGTACTGATGGTAGACAAGCTCTATCGTCGTGTAAAGGATAACCCTGCAGTGGAAGGGTTTGTTCGTGGACTGAGCCTGGCTGTGATTGGGGTTTTTGGAATGGTACTCATCGGCTTGATGCGCAACTTTGGCGTGGACTCCCGCAGTGTGCTGATCGCTACCATTGCCATCGGGCTTGGACTGACGCGCCGTGTCCCCGTACTAGGTATCATAGCGCTGGCTGCATTGGTCGGGATCGTTGCCCCCTGAACAGACATCAGTTTAAATCCATTATCACTACATATTTACCACTACCTCAAATTGTTGCGCCAAGTTCATCGCCCTGCCCCTAGAATTTGCTCAGCTGTCAATTGCAGTTGGGGAAAGGTCGGAGAAATGATGCGATCGCGGTTTCTGAAGTGCCCAACTTCGCTGTATTGGCTCTCGTCTAGATGCAGCACAATTATCACCGTTCGACTGGGATCGAGTAGCCAATACTCAGAAATACCCCGCGCTGCATACTGAGCGCGTTTCCGGGTGTAGTCGCGTCGATAGTTCTCGGTATTCTCATCGCCTGGTGAGACGACTTCGGCAATTAGTCGGGGCGGTGGCATCTCCAGCTTAATCGTGAGTTGCGACTGGGTAAGGCTTAAATGCTCCTCACGCAAAATCACTAAATCAGGAAAGCGATTCGCCGCGTCTCCATTCTCAAGAACTGGAACTTGAATTTGACAGGCATAGAGTTTGATCAGACGGCGCAAGACGACCTGAGCGCTTGCTAATAGCCAAAACAATTCCTGAGCGATCGCGTTGTTGGGTTCAGACTCTGGTGGCAATTCAATCAACTCCCCATCCACTAACTCATACCGTTGATCGCTGCCGTCGTCATAGTTGAGATATTCTTCAAAGGTTCTAAAGCGTGGTGTGGCTTGTGTCATGGTGGTTCGCCTTCATTCAGAATAGAATTTCGGTTGCACTTCGTCACGCTCACTATCACTTAAGGTTAATATTTTTGGAGCGTAGGAGCCAGCAACAAAATGTTGCACTTCCCTACGAAACCCTAGATTTCCAGTTGTCGTGGTTCACTACTGACTATGAAAATCTGTGCGCGATCGCCTACGGCTTAAACCTTTTCGCTCTACTGGCATTGCAAAATACTTAGCTAAGGCATTGAGGGAAGGACTATAGGTTGAACGCATCTGAGTGAAAGAGCGCCATGCGTCATCGGAATCGCGTAGTCGAAATCCAGCCTGCGCTAAGCTTGCCCTAGCAAGCTCAAACTGCTCGCGCTCAAAATCGACTTCCTTAGTAGCGCTGACAAGAAAAAGGCGGTCCAACTCTAGCAAAACGCGGCAACCAGTACGATGCATTAGTTTCGCTGCGCCATGTCTGTCGTCGGACTCCACGGTTGTAAGCAAGAGCGTACAAGCATCAAGTACGGCACCGAGTGCGCCAAGCCAGGAGTTGTTCTCTATGTTGGAACGGAAGTAAGGCAGAATTGGGTAAGCACTGTGACTCTCGAATACCTCAGCTGACCAAACCTCCCATGCAGCAAAGGCAAGCGGCAGTTCACTATGAAGACCTAACTGGGTATAGGTCTCAAGTAACGTCAACCCTGACGGAGGTGTTCCGGCACGTGTGTCAAGGAGAACCACGAGTACTTCCCGACGCTGAACTGAGCTGTAGAGAGAGAATAGCAAAGCAATCGTTAGAGACATAACAGCAACACCGGAAGCAGCAGCAGCAAGCACGATGACACGAGTCATACCTGTTGGCTTCACACTATCAAATCCTAGGGTGAACAGTGATTCACCCGCTAGGTAAAGGGCGCTGCCAAAGTCATTGCTCATTGGTTGAAGCTGGGAGTGTAGGGCATGCAGCATTAAGCCATACCCCAAGATCAGGGACACGACCCAGACAAATAGCTCAAGTATCAGGGCTAATGGTGCGAAGATTCCCAGAAAATACTCCCGTCGTTGCAATAAACGCAAGCAAAGTCCAATTTGTCTCCAAACCAGCCACAGTCTTCTGGCCAAGAGCGGGGCAATACGAAAAGCTCGCCCCGTCTGGCGTGGAACTACAATCGATTGGAAAACATCAAACAAAATAATAGCGACGATGAGAGCACCAATTATTAACTCACATATTTTCATCAGAAATTTCCAGCCTGTGGACTTTACATTAATCGAACAATTTGGCCGGAAACTAGGGCGTTACTGAATAAGCGGCTATATAGACGCGCGAGATAGCTCCATTCATTATAGAATGGTCATTCCAGCTGACTTGAGCTAACCGCAGGAATTTGGGTTTTATAACTTATTTTTAGCAACCGCAGGACATACCTCAATGGTGGTATAGTACCCAGTAGATTACTCTGTCAAGTAGACAGCCTCCGCCCAGTTGTCCGCCCCCAGCTTATAACCAACACAACACTAGAAAGTTTAGATAGCATCCTGAGTTTAGCTTGCTTATGGTCGAGTCATCAGGCGTATAATTTTTGATGCCAAATTACTATTGTTTGAACTGGTTTTCAAACAAGTTAACAACATTTTAGTCAACATATGTAAGACGGACGATGAGTCAGAGGCGGTGAGCGCAAGGAGCAGATCATCGGCGTGCTGCGTGAGCTGGGCTTAAATTCCTCCTAAAAATGTAAATCTTGTCTGGTCAAAACCTTTGTGAAGATATAAAATATTATGACTTTCGGGCACGCCCACGCTCACTTTGGTCGAGAACCCCGGCGTTGCAGCCCAAAGAGCGCTGTTCCACTTACCTGCACTGCTATAAACTTCAAGGAGCAGTTTTATGACCAATCCCATCTATCAAACTGTCATTGTAGGCGGTGGCTTTACCGGGTTGTTTACCGCCCTGTACTTGAGCCATGAACACTATCCTCGCTCAGTCATCCTGATAGAGCGGGAGTCGCGCTTTTCCTTTAAGCCCTTACTCTACGAGTATTGCACTGGCGAAATGGATGCAGAGGAAGTCTGGCCGCCGTATGAGGAATTGCTCAAGGGCAGCGGTGTCATCTTTGTTCAAGATGCGGTTGATGCAATTGACTTGCATGAGCGAGAAGTCAGAGTAACTTCGGGAAGCTCCTACAACTACAGCAACTTAGTTTTGGCTTTGGGCAGCGTTACTGGCTACTCGGGCGTTGAGGGTGCTGCATACTATGCAATGCCATTGCGTACAGGCTCAGATGCGATCGCGATTGAGCAAAAATTACATCAGTGCCTGCAACAAGCAAGTTCAAGCGAAGATCCAGAACAACGCCGTAGATTGCTAACAGTAGTAGTGATTGGTGGCGGGCCTTCAGGGATTGAAATGGCGTGTACCTTAGCTAATCTGCTACCGAATTGGTATTCAGCATTGGGAGGCAATCTGCAAGAGATTCGGGTAGTGCTGCTCAATCACGGCAAGGAACTCCTTAAGGGTGACGTTAATACTAATCTGCGCTCTGTCGCCGAAGATGCATTGCTAAAACGTGGCGTGGAGCTAATATTGGGGGCAGCAGCCACTGCCATTCGTCCGGACTCGGTCGAGTATAGCAAAGATGGCAAGTCCGAGACGCTGAGCGCGTCCACAGTGATTTGGACAGCTGGCACTGCTGCCAATCCGCTGATTAAAGACTTGCCAATTCCACAGGAGCATCGCGATCAACATGGTCGTCTCCAGGTGACCCCCACATTGCAACTGCTCGACTTTCCAGAAGTGTTTGCCGCCGGTGATTGTGCATTTACCAAGTCAAACCCCCAACCGCCCTTAGCCCAGGTAGCCTATCAGCAGGCAGCAGCGATCGCCTTCAACCTCAAAGCGCTAGCTCTAGGGCACGACCTCAAGCCAGCTCATGTTCATCTACGTGGCACCCTGATGAAATTAGGGATAGAAGAAAGTGTTGCTAACATCTTCGACCGCTATGAAATTCAGGGCGAAATTGGTCATTTAATCCGTCAAGGCACCTATCTAGAGATGTTGCCGACTCCGGTTCATGACTTCAATGTAACCAAGGAATGGCTGAATGATGAAATTATTCACCGCTACATCAATTCTGACGATGTAACCAAGACAGCGGTGCGGGCAATAGAAGTGGTTGGTGGAGTAGTCGTGACCGCTCTAGTCGCGAGAAAATTGCTCCAAATGGTAAGCAAAGACGATAAAAGCAATAAAGCCTGATGAATTTTTCAAAATATTTGCTCTTGACTTAAAAGTAAAAAAAACAGTCAAGAGCGAGCGCAAATAATTGCCAATATCAGTTTTTTGGGGTTAGGCTTATGGCAATTATTGGAGTTAGGACTTACGCATTGACAAAATTCGCAAGATCTGAATTAAGCACAAACGTGTT
>CAXUIG010000351.1:0-5761 GCA_964250845.1 uncultured bacterium
CCTCTAGGATACCACTTAGCTCTCGTGTATAAATTTAGGTGCGTTCGCCCTAGTAAGTCCTATTGCCAGCTTCTTGTAATTTTTGATACAGATTTTTTGTTTAAAAGTCCGCTTCAGTTTACGTATGGCAGGAAAGGGGCGTTAATTTTGGCTCAACTATCCCTTCGAGCAAAGACTATATACGTAATCCTGGTAAACAGATTTGTAGTATGACAAAAGGCTCTGTAAGGCAGAACTGGAACACCCTGTCTCCACAAGGGATTGAGCATAACTTAGTGGCATTCGGTCAAGGTGTTCCCCGTCTTCATCTCCTGCCTTGGACTGACTGGCGTTCAGTCGCCAACATGAGCGCGTGTTCTAATATCACGCTCGTAGAAGAGTGCATAAAACTTGCTTCGCCGACTTATCAAATAAATGAAGCGGTTCAAGCAACACTTAGCGCCTTACTTTATTACCTTAAACGGTAGAACTGAATTAGTCACTATATTTGCTTATAGAGATTAATCCGGCCCCTTGCAACTGGTTAAGATAATTTCTATATTTCAGCTATGATAGATCAATTTGAAAACGACATCTTTATCAGTTATGCCCATCTTGATAACCAGCCCCTTCCATATGACAGAAACCAACAAGGATGGGTTTCTTATTTTTATGAAACATTAAAGATATTTGTTGGAGAATATCTTGGTAGACAACCAAAAATTTGGGTGGATAAACAGCTCGAAGGTAGCGATTATTTTGGTGATGAAATAGTTGCTCAACTCACAAAAACAAAGCTTTTAGTCTCTGTCTTCTCTCCACGCTATGTAAACTCGGGTTGGTGCAAGAGAGAATTACATGAATTTTGCGATCGTGCTGAAGAAAACGGATGTTTTCGTATCGGCAATAAAGCCCGAGTTTGCAAGGTTATTAAATACCCTGTTAGCTTAGAAGAACAACCAGAAAACCTGCAAGGTTTATTAGGTTATGAATTTTTTACACGTGACCAAGGAGCTGAAAATATAAGTGAATTTAGGCCAGAGTTTGGAGATGAATATTTACAAAAATTTCGTCTTAAAACATCTGATGTTGCTAAGGAAGTTATTAAAATTATAAGAATAAAATGTAATGGTGTCACAAAGTCTGTAGAGGAGGTTGTCGAAACCATAAGAGAGGAGCAGATCGAGCCAAAATTAACAAGCGTTTACCTGGCGGAAACCACTTCCGATCTCCAGGTAGAGCGTGACAAAATTAGGCGGGAGTTGGAAGCTCACGGTTACACGGTTCTTCCAGATCAACCGTTGCCTTTGAACATTCCTGGTAAGGATTCAGGTAATGGGGAAATGACTGAAAAGCTTTTCCCGTAAAGGTTTGGAGGATAATTCAGCTTTTTTTAATTTTCAATAAGAATCGGTGGAATGGCCATTTCTCGTTGCTTGTTGAGAATATCAACTTATTTATTCTAGAAGTACGGATCTGAAATGCAATCCAGGCAAGGGTTTCAACACCTGAATCCTTACCATTCCTGATTTTGAAAACCAGGTTCGAGAGCATTTGAAAAGCTGTACGCTCTCAATCCATTTAATTGGTCACAGGTACGGCGTAGTTCCAGAAGGGGCAGAGCGTTCAGTAGTTGAGTTACAGAATAAACTTGCTGCAGAACGCAGCGAAAAGGAGCCTGCATTTTCACGCTTGCTCTGGATGCCTAAAAAATTGCCAATGCCAGAGCAACGTCAGCAAGACTTTATTAATTCTCTTCAAGACGACATCGAACTTGTGGAAAGTTCCATCGAAGAAATTAAGACTATTATTTTAGATAAGCTTAAAAGCCATCAGCCTTTGCAGGAAACACTTACAGCTCAAGTCCAGCTCTACTTAATTTGCGAGCAGAGCGATTTTGAAGCAATTGAACCTTTATATACTTATTTAGCAACACAAGAATTTGATGTCATCCTACCCCCCTGTGAAGGAGACGAGGCCCAGGTTCGACAGGAGCATCAGGATAAATTGAAGTTGTGTGATGCTGCGCTCATATACTGGGGTAATGGTAAGGAGCTGTGGCTTCAAACGAAACTGAGGGAATTAAAAAAAATTGCTGGTTACGGTCGAGCAAAACCGATGCTGGCCCAGGCAATTTATGTGGATAGGCCTCAGACAAGCCAAAAGCAGCGTTTTCAGACTCAGCAAGCTTTGCTGATCAATCAAACTGAGGCATTATTAGAAGATTCCCTAAAACCATTCCTCGATCAAATTACCCGGAACTAGAGCCGTCCTGATGATAGGAACAAAAATAAATCTCAACCCTTTTCCAGGATTGCGGCCTTTTAAAGCCGACGAAGATTACCTATTTTTCGGACGGGAAGGCCAAACTGATGATTTACTCCGGCGGCTTTCGCGCCACCGTTTCCTGGGAGTGGTCGGCACCTCCGGCAGCGGCAAGTCTTCACTGGTTCGGGCTGGGCTGCTACCCTCGCTCTACAGTGGTTATATGACCAAAGCTGGCTCAAGCTGGCGGGTGGCTTTGTTGCGTCCCGAGAGTGACCCGATTGGCAACTTGGCGCGGGCTATAAATCAGCCAGATGTTTTGGGATCAATGGCAGAAGATGCCGCTAGCCGGGGGCGCATCATTACTGAAACGACGCTGAGGCGTGGAGCGCTGGGACTGGTGGAAGTGGTTCAGCAAGCCAAAATGCCCTCGGATGAGAACCTGCTGATTGTCGTCGACCAGTTTGAAGAGCTGTTTCGATTCAAACAGAGCAACCCCAGGGAAAACTCTGGGGATGAAGCCGCAGCTTTTGTCAAACTGCTGCTAGAAGCAACGCGACAGGAGCAGATTCCGGTCTATGTCGTGCTGATAATACGTTCCGAATATCTAGGAGAATGTGCCCAGTTCTGGAATCTGCCTGAAGCCCTCAACGACAGCCAGTACTTGATTCCGCGCCTGACCCGTGACCAGTATCAAGCAGCGATCGCAGGTCCAGTAGCCGTTGGAGGAGCCAAAATCACACCACGACTGGTGAATCGGCTGCTCAATGATGTAACTGCCGATAACCCCGATCAGTTGCCCATTCTACAGCATGCACTGATGCGCACCTGGGACTACTGGAGGGACAACTACAAGGATGGAGAACCAATTGATCTGCACCACTACGAGGCTATCGGTAGCATGGCTAAGGCATTGTCAAAGCATGCGGACGAAATCTGTGACAACCTGCCTAGTCCCCGTAGCCAGGAGATTGCCGAAAACCTGTTCAAAACCCTGACAGATAAAGACCAATATAATCGTGGGACTCGGCGTCCCACCAAGCTTGAAGAAGTCTGTGCAGTCGCGGCAGCTTCGACAGAAGAGATGAGCGCTGTTGTCGAGCAATTCCGTGGTCCGAGCCGGTCATTCTTAATGCCATCTATTGGTGTAGAGCTGGAGCCGAATTCAGTACTCGATATTTCCCACGAAAGCTTGATGCGCTTCTGGGAGCGTTTGAAAGACTGGGTGGATGAAGAAGCGCGGTCGGCTCGAATTTATCGCCGTCTGGCAGAAAGCTCGGAACTTCATCAGGAGGGTAAAGCCCGACTATTGGACGAGCCAGAATTGACAATTGATGTGACCTGGCGCGAACACAATAAACCGAATCAAGCCTGGGCACAGCGTTATGCTCCCAACTTTGAGCAAGCGATGCATTTTTTGGAGCAAAGCAAAGCAGCGCACGATGCTGAGATCGCTCAGAAGGAGCGACATCAACAGGAGGAAATCAGGCGTCAACAGGAGGAAATTCAGCGCCAGAAGAGGGCTCGCAGGAAGTTAAAGTTGGCTTTGATTGCTGCGATCGCTTGTTTGTTTGTGGCAATTTGCTTGGGGCTAGTAGCTTTCGCTGGTCGAGGCCAGTGCTGATAATAAGGAGGGCGGCGCTGATGGTAGGAACCCGAACACACTTCAATCCCTTCCCAGGATTGCGGCCTTTTGAAGCCGACGAAGATTATCTATTTTTTGGGCGGGAAGGTCAAACCGATGAGTTACTCCGGCGGCTTTCGCGCCACCGTTTCTTGGCAGTGGTCGGCACCTCCGGGAGCGGCAAGTCTTCACTGGTTCGGGCTGGGCTGCTACCCTCGCTCTACAGTGGTTATATGACCAAAGCTGGCTCAAGCTGGCGGGTAGCTCTGTTGCGTCCTGACAGTGACCCGATTGGTAACCTAGCGCGGGCGTTAAACCACCCTGATGTCTTGGGCTTAAAACCAGAGGATGGGGCTATCCGCAGCATCATTTTTACCGAAACTACCTTGAGACGTGGTGCTCTGGGACTGGTGGAATTCGTTCAGCAAGCCAAGATGCCCTTGGATGAAAACCTGCTGATTGTTGTCGATCAGTTTGAAGAGCTGTTTCGATTCAAACAGAGCAACCACAGGAATGATGCTGCGGATGAGGCTGCAGCTTTTGTCAAACTGCTGCTGGAAGCAACCCGGCAAGAGCAGGTTTCAATCTATGTGTTGCTGACAATGCGTTCTGAATATTTGGGAGAATCTGCCCAGTTCCGGGATCTGCCGGAAGCGATCAACGACAGCCAGTACCTGATCCCGCGCCTGACCCGTGACCAGAGTCGAGCAGCGATCGCAGGTCCGATAGCCGTTGGCGGAGCAAAAATCACACCGCGCCTGGTTAATCGGCTGCTCAATGATGTAGGCGATAACCCCGACCAGTTGCCCATTCTACAGCATGCACTGATGCGCACCTGGGACGAGTGGATGGACAACCACAAGGATGGAGAACCAATTGACCTCTGCCACTACGAGGCGATTGGTGGCATGACCAAGGCCTTGTCAAAACATGCGGACGAAATATATAACAAACTGTCTGCTCCACGTCAAGAGATTGCCGAAAAAATCTTCAAATGTCTGACCGATAAAGGCCCATATGGTCGTGGCATTAGGCGTCCTTCCAGTCTCAAAGAAGTCTGTGACATTGCCTATTCAGAGGAAGAAGACGCGATCGCTGTTGTTGATCAATTCCGTGACCAGAGCCGGTCCTTTTTAATGCCGCCTGCTGACGTGAAGCTTGATGCGAATACGGTGCTCGATATTTCACATGAAAGCTTAATACGAGTTTGGGTTCGGTTAAAAAAGTGGGTAAATAAAGAAAAAGAGTCAGCTCAGATTTATTGTCGCTTAGCGGAAACCTCGGCACTCCACCAGAAAGGTAAAGCCGGACTATTGGACGAGCCAGAACTGACAATTGCCTTGAACTGGCGCGAACAAAATAAGCCCAATCAAGCCTGGGCACAGCGTTATGCTTCCAACTTTGAGCAAGCGATGCATTTTTTGGAGCAAAGCAAAGCAACGCGCGATGCTGAAATAGCTGAGAAAGAGCGACACCAACAGGAGGAATTCAGGCGTCAAAAAGAGGAAATTGAGCATCAGAAGAGAACTCGTAGAAAAATAACATATGCTTTGATTGCTGCGAGCGCGGGTTTGTTTGTTGCAATTGGGTTGGGGCTGGTAGCTTTATTTCAGTATCGGCAAGCCGAAAAAAGTAACATCAAGGCCCTCAGTGCAACCTCAGAAGTATTGTCTGCCTCAAATCAAGAGTTTGATGCGCTGATAGAGGGCTTAAAGGCAGGTAGACAACTACAACGGACAGGCTGGGAAACTGATGCCGATACTAAGAAACACGTTGTGAGTGCATTGCAGCAAGCAGTGTACTGGGTGAGCGAGCGCAACAGGTTGGAAGGTCATGAAGCTGCGGTCTATCAGGTGAGTTTTAGCCCGGACGGCCAAATGCTGGCCTCAGCCA
>CAXUIG010000352.1:0-5757 GCA_964250845.1 uncultured bacterium
CCCTCTCCCTCCCTCTCCCCCTCCTCGATCGCAGATGACCGGGGCGAGATTCAGCCTGGCGGAGGAGAAAGTCCGAGCCGCAGGCATCCCGTACTCCTGATTGTGGAAGATGACATTAACTTTGCTGTTATTCTTCTAGATATGGCGCGGCAACACAGCTTCAAGGGCATTGTCGCCCAGAGCGGCAGTACGGCTCTGGCGATGGCACGGGAATTCAATCCTGATGCCATCATGCTGGACATCCGGTTGCCAGTAATGGATGGCTGGACAGTGCTCGATCGCTTGAAGCATGACCCTACCACACGTCACATCCCGGTTCATATCATCTCAGCCGAGGACGGGCGGCAGCGCGGTCTGCAACTAGGAGCGATCGCTTATCTGCAAAAGCCGGTAACTAGCGAGGCGTTGACGGAGGCGTTGGCTGAGATCAAGGGTTTTGTTGATCGCCAAGTCAAGAACTTGCTGGTAGTGGAAGACGACGAAGTTCAACGCCACAGCATTGTAGACCTAATTGGTAACCATGATGTTTGTACGACTGCAGTCGGCACTGGAGCAGCAGCGCTGGCAGCGCTACGCTCAGGGCACTTTGATTGCGTAGTGCTCGATTTGGGATTGCCTGACATGACCGGGTTTGAATTGATCGAGCAGATCAAGCTTGAAGTTAGCCTCTCGAAGCTTCCCATCATCATTTATACTGCCAAGAATCTTTCGCAGGCTGAAGAAACAGAACTCAAGCGCATCGCCGAGACGATCATCATCAAAGACGTGCGATCGCCAGAGCGTCTTCTCGACGAGACATCCTTGTTCTTGCACCGCGTCCAGGCTAATTTGCCTCAACCCAAGCGACAGATGCTGGAGGTGCTGCATCAGACCGATCACGTACTCGCGCTCAAGAAAGTCCTGATTGTAGACGACGATGTGCGCAACATTTTTGCTCTGACGAGTATGCTCGAGCGCCATCAGATGCAGGTCTTATATGCCGAGAACGGCAGGGATGGTATTGCCGTGTTGCAAAACAACCCGGACATTGATGTTGTACTGATGGATGTGATGATGCCAGAAATGGACGGATACGAGACGATGCGTGCTATCCGTGAGGTCAGTCAATTCAGAACCCTACCTATGATCGCGCTCACAGCCAAAGCCATGCAAGGCGATCGCGAGAAGTGTATCTCAGCAGGCGCATCCGACTATATCACCAAACCTGTTGATACTGAGCAGTTACTCTCGCTGCTGCGCGTCTGGCTATATCGCTAAAAAGGAGAATCCAGAATATTCCCTTAGAGACTCGGAGACTTCTGCATGAACACGCCCAAGAATAAAAATGAACTCGAGGACATCGAAATTCAGTTGCTGTTGGAGGGCGTGTTTCGTTACTACGGGTTTGATTTCAGGAATTATGCCTCAGCCTCACTCAAGCGCCGCATCTGGAACACTATCCGTGCCGAACATTTAACCAGTGTATCTGGACTTCAGGAAAAAGTACTCCACGATTGGGCCTGTCTGGAGCGATTCCTGCTCGGTCTGTCGGTCAATGTCACCGCCATGTTCCGCGATCCCAGCTTTTTTCTCGCATTCAGAAGCAAAGTCGTGCCCATATTGCGAACTTATCCCTTCATTCGGATCTGGCATGCCGGATGTTCAACGGGCGAGGAGGTTTACTCCATAGCCATCCTGCTGCAAGAAGAAGGGCTTTACCATCGGTGCCGAATCTACGCCACCGACATGAACGAAATGGTGTTGAGAAAAGCCAAGAATGCTATTTTCCCGCTAGATTTGATGCAGGACTATACACATCTCTATCTAAAGGCAGGTGGCAAAAAGTCTTTCTCCGAGTATTATGTCGCAGCCTACGAAAACGCGATTTTTCGCTCGTCCCTGAAGGAAAATATTGTCTTCTCGCAGCACAATCTGGTGACCGATGGTTCCTTCAATGAATTCAATGTCATCTTTTGCCGCAACGTCCTGATCTATTTCAATCAAACGCTTCAAGAACGGGTTCACAATCTGTTGTACGAGAGCCTCTGTACGTTTGGAGTCCTGGGACTGGGAAACCAGGAGTCTCTCAAGTTTACCCCCCACGAGAAAGATTATGAGGAGTTGGAAAGCCATGAGAAGCTCTACCGCAGGATTAGGTAGGGGCGAGCGGGGGGGTCGCCCCTACTTTGAACTCGTCGTTGTCGGCACTTCGTTGGGTGGGTTATATGCCCTGGAGGTTTTGCTCTCAGGGCTGAGCAAGAGCTTCCCGTTGTCTATGGCTGTAGTCCAACACCGTCACAAGGACTCTGACAACAAACTAGGGGCATTCTTGCAGCGTCACAGCGCCTTGCCGCTAAAAGAGGCGGAAGATAAAGCGGTAATTTTGCCCGGGCGGGTATACTTGGCTCCCGCCGATTATCACCTGCTAGTTGAACCAGGGAGATTGGCGCTGTCAACTGAGGCTCCCGTGTTGTATGCCCGACCATCCATTGATGTGCTTTTCGAGTCCGCAGCTGATGCCTACGGCGAGAGACTCATCGGTGTAATTTTAAGTGGAGCCAGTCATGATGGTGCCCAAGGACTGGCAAAAATCAAAGCCTGTGGCGGATTAGCCGTAGTACAGGAGCCCGCAACAGCCCAAAGCCGCACCATGCCAGAAGCCGCCATAGCGACTGTAGCGGTAGACTCGATTCTAATGCTTGAGGACATCGCGCCTTTATTGGTCAAAGTTTGTAACCTTTAAAAGTCCTTAAATTTCTAACTTTAGATAGTGGTACTACTGAAAGCTAAACGGTGAAAGTCTCTTTAGAGACGTTAAAAATAATTTTACTCTTCCTTAAAGCATATCCCGAGCATGCCGCCGCAACCGAAAGTTAATGTCCTCCTGGTTGACGATCATCCAGAAAATCTGCTGGCTCTAGAGGCTATATTGGATGGCCTAGGCCAGAATCTGGTAAAGGCCCATTCTGGAATGGAAGCCTTGAGATGTCTTCTGAATCAGGATTTTGCTGTGATTCTGCTCGACGTCCAAATGCCAGATATGGATGGATTTGAGACAGCGACGCTGATTCGATCGCGAGAGCGATCGCGGCACACGCCAATTATTTTCCTCACAGCATTCAGCGCCAACGACACGCTTGTGTTCAAAGGTTATTCCCTAGGTGGCGTGGACTACCTGCTCAAGCCAATTGAGCCGGAAATATTGAAATCGAAGGTGGCGGTGTTTGTTGACCTGTTCAAGAAAACGGCGGAGGTAAAACGACAAGCGGCACAACTGGCAACCGTCAACGCCGAGATCAGCAGACAAGCAGCGACATTACGAAAGCAAGCACAACTGCTTGACCTGGCTCACGACACCATCATGGTTCGCGACATGAACAGCACGATCATATTTTGGAACAACGGTGCCCAAAAGATGTATGGCTGGACGAAAGCAGAGGTTCTGGGAAAGAATTCCTCTACGCTGCTGCAAACACAATTTCCTCAGCCGTTGGAGGATATCGAAGCTGAACTCGTTGGCGAAGGTTGCTGGGAAGGCGAGCTTGTCCATACTAAGCGTGACGGCACTTGCATCACGGTGGCAAGCCGTTGGGCTTTGCAGCGGGACGAATACGGCCTCCCCTCAGCAATTCTCGAAATCAATAACGATATTACTGACCGCAAGCAGGCTGAAAATGAGCGGGCTAGGTTCATCTGTGAGCAGGCAGCACGACAGGAGGCTGAGGCGGCGAACCGGATGAAGGATGAGTTCCTAGCGACCCTATCCCACGAACTCCGCACGCCGCTTAACTCAATGCTAGGCTGGACTCGACTGCTCCGCACTCGGCAGTTTGATGAAAACACCACCGCTCGTGCTCTGGAAACGATTGAGCGCAACGCGAGTTTGCAGGCGCAACTAATAGAGGATATCCTGGATGTCTCGCGGATTATTCGGGGCAAGCTGCGTTTGAATCTTCGCCCGGTCAACCTCGTAGCCGTGATTGAGACGGCGATAGATAGTGTGCGTCCGGCAGCTGAAATTAAAGCAATTCAATTGGAAACCGTAATTGAGAACTCGGTGGAGCTAATCTCAGGTGATTCAGACCGCCTGCAGCAAGTCGTTTGGAATCTACTTACCAATGCGATCAAGTTCACACCCCAAGGCGGAAAGGTGGAGTTACGACTAGAGTATACTTCCTCCTACGCCCAAATTAGGGTGATCGACACTGGTATTGGTATCAGCAAAAACTTTCTACCGTATGTTTTTGACCGCTTCCGTCAAGCTGATGCAACAACGACAAGGTCATACGGTGGACTTGGACTCGGATTGGCGATCGTCCGCCACTTGGTGGAACTGCACAGCGGAACTGTCTATGTGGACAGTGAGGGAGAAGGGCAGGGGGCGACGTTTACCGTGAAGCTGCTGCTCATATCTGAGAAATTGGAGGCGAGTGATGCTCTTCAGGTGCACTCGAGTGGCAACGGAGTAGCAAGCGCTAATCTCCCCTGTCTGAAGAATTTGCAGGTGATTGTTGTTGATGACGATACTGACACGCTTAATTTTATTACCACAGTGCTAGAACAGTACGGGGCTAAAGTGACAGCGGTTACATCGGTCCGAGAGGCACTAAAGGCACTCGAACAGTTGCAAGCGGATGTATTGATCAGTGATATTGCGATGCCAGATGAGGACGGCTATGGGTTGATCAGCAAAGTCAGAGCAATGGAAGCAGAGCGAGGGGGAAAGATTCCAGCGATCGCTCTGACGGCTTACGCTAGCGGCGAGGAGCGGACGCATGCACTTTCAGCAGGCTTTCAGATCCATCTGCCTAAACCAGTTAAACCAGCCGAATTGATAGCAGTGGTGGCAAATTTCATTTCAATCCCTCAAAGGGATTCACAACTGCCCAACGCCCCGTGGCGGAATGGATAGTTGAGCAATCCTGGCAATTTTCTGCGAAAATATTAAATTGGACGGTGTAACTAGCCGTAAACAACGTGCGGCAACCAACTCTTGACACCGGGCTGCTTGCAAGCCCAGTTTGGTGCAGTTGTGAAGCTGTTGGGAGAAGTCACGTAGAGACTAAGGAGAATTTATATTTATGAGTGGTCAACTGGTGAAGTCAAAACGTTTAGCACTTGGCTTTTTTGCTCTTATTGCTACAACCCCACTGTTGTTGGGCGGTTTGAGTGTGAGCGCTAAAACCACTCCCCCAGCTAGCAATACTAAGCCAACCACTGCCCCAGCTAGCAATACTAAGCCAACCACTGCCCCAGCTAGCAATACTAAGCCAACCACTGTGCTGAGAATCGGTAGCCGGGGAAACCGCGTTAGTCAAGTTCAAATGCGATTGAAGCAACAAGGACTCTACACTGGAGCAACAGATGGCATCTTTGAGACTCAGACGCGCGCAGCCGTGATCGCCTTCCAGCGGGCTAAAGGCTTAAGGGCAGATGGCGTCGTTGGGGGGAGAACTCTTGCTGCTATGGGCTTGCAACAGTAATAAAATTCCTATTCAAACACCCTGCCGGGACTTGTAAATCAGCTTGAGTCTAGTGTTGTAGTCAAAACCATGCATTCTTACATGTCATAGTGGCCGAGGAGACCTTGTTGTTTTTAAAATGCATAGTTCTGACATAGGTTTCCAATTATTTCGGATCTGCTCTAGGACATGACTACACTTTCATTAGCTCAAAAAAGTTATCTTCAAAAGTGAGAGATAGCAGAACAGCCTGCTGGGCTGTTATATCAAGTCGGCTAGAATGGCCATAGTATAATGGAGGGAGCCGTCTCCCACC
>CAXUIG010000353.1:0-5739 GCA_964250845.1 uncultured bacterium
AGGGGTTACAAAAAAGTGATTCAAAGTTGTCCAGCCGTGTAATGGGATTATTAGTACGTAGCGAGGTATCTTCGTTGACGGCTGGACAACTTTGAATAGGTTTCCGCTCGGAGCGCACGACGCGCAAAAGTTCCTGTTCGACAACCTACGCTCCTTGTCACACGGAATAGATAAAAGAGTTATCGAACTCGATATCGAAAAGTGTTTCGATAGGATCTCTCACACAGCCATAATGGAACGACTCATAGCCCCAAAGGGCATCAAGACTGGAATCTTCCGATGTTTGAAAACAGGAGTCAACCCAGAATATCCCGAACTTTCTAACCCCGCAAGGGGCGGTAGTGAGCCCCCTATTAGCCAATATCGCTCTCAATGGGATAGAGAATATCCACCAGTCCGTTAGATATGCGGATGACATGGTTATTATTCTAAAAGTAAGGATTCAGGTCATGGGGAAATGACTGAAAAGCTTTTCCCGTAAAGGTTTGTCGGAAAATCCATCTGGTTCTAATTTTCAATAAGAATCGGTGGAATGGCCATTTTTCGTTGCTTGTTGAGAATATCAACTTATTTATTCTAGAAGTACGGATTTGAAATGCCATCCAGGCAAGGGTTTCAACCACCTGAATCCTTACTTCTAAAACCATTAGACGATGCAGGAGCAATACTTGACCAAATCAGCCAGTTCCTTGCAGAACGGGGGATGAAAGTAAGCGAGAAGAAAACCAAGCTAACCGCAACGACAGATGGGTTTGACTTCCTGGGATGGCATTTCAAAGTGCAAAAAAACGGAAAATTTAGATGCGTCCCTTCAGTGGACAACTTCAAGGCTTTCCGACAGAAGGTAAAACACATCGTCAACAACTCGAATTATGGTGCTACCACTTTCGTCTGAGAAATTAGCCCCTGTAGTCCGAGGTTGGAGGCAGTACCACCGCTACTGCAAAATGGATGGGTCACGATTTTCTCTGTACCACATCCAATATAGAGCGTTCAAGGTACTCAACAAGGAAACAAAACTCAACCAACATAGTGCCAAAGGATTACTAGATAAGGCATTCCCAACGGTTCCTTACTCCGAAAACAAATTCGTCTGCGTCAGAGGGGAAAAATCGCCCTATGACGGAGACATCGCCTACTGGAGCGAGCGTAATAGCCAACTCTATAGCGGCGAAACCTCGATTGCCCTCAAAAGGCAAAACCATAGATGTGGACAATGCGGCTTAAAAACTATGATGGATCAAAGGGTGCATCTACACCATGTAGATGGCAACCACAACAATTGGAAGAGGAATAATCTTCTAGCCATCCACGCTCATCTGTCATGACTATCTCCACATGAGCAAAGGCGAAAGCTAAAAGAACATCGGGAGCCGGATGCACGGAAACGGGCACGTCCGGCTCTAAATGGGAGGGGCGGGGAACAATATCCCCCCTCGACCCAACCAGAGTTGACTTTGATTGACGACGAATATACAGCGGATATCAAGGCGGTGGCCCAACGCATTAAAAGGCTTGTGGAACTGGACTTAGAGCCAGTGGATTTTTGGATACTTGAAGGGTTGCAGCGATCGACCTGCTTTACCCCACGGCAGTTGCTCTACTTGGAGAGAATGGAGGCGGATTATGGAAAAAGCCACTGATGACAATTGAGGAAATTGTCTCCTCTGGCGCACTTCGACAACTTTTAGGGAAGGTAACGGATTTTCACGTTATTGGGGCCAGAAGAGGTGAATGTTAAAATAGTATTAATTCCTTGACTTTTTCCAAATCTTATCCATAGGCCAAAAGTGAACATTATCAACCTCTTTTAAGCCTATTTCCTTGATTTGATGTCAATAATCAGACTTAACTGACATAATTTGAACACGGGCAGGGCAGTTATTGTTAACTTTTATGCCGACATTCAATACTTCTGGCCAAAAAGCTTAACCTAAGTTTGATGTGTTTATAACTGGAATTTAACCTTCTTGACTTACCCTTAGCAAGAGAGTGAGAAATGCAGCAGGAGAGTTAACACGTATGCATTTGGTGACTCAGCTATTAGCAAGTATATTCAAGGTTATAGCTATGGACGGAGGTGGTGCTGTC
Organism: uncultured bacterium; assembly: GCA_964250845.1. Lineage (GTDB taxonomy): Bacteria > Cyanobacteriota > Cyanobacteriia > Cyanobacteriales > Chroococcidiopsidaceae > CAXUIG01. The sequence continues at coordinate 2,092 of CAXUIG010000353.1, forward strand.
CATATTGGCATTGAAGCTGCAACCAAAGTAGAGCAAGGTAAGTGGTGAGTGAAATTACCATATTTGCACCACCTTCCCATAACAGATTGTCTTTAGTGTTAGCAGTGGAGCTTGGTGAAGGTGACTAGAAGTTATTCATTCGGTAAACGGGCGGTTGGAATTGTTTCGATGGCATTGATATTTATGATGCCAAAGGTTGTTAGTGGTGCTGAGTCAGGTCAGTGGAGATGGGGTGACCAGTGGAAGTGGGATGGCCAGTGGAGGTTAGGTGGCCAGAACTTAAACAATACCCGCCATCAAGCAACTGAGAAATACCTCAGACCAGAGAACGTGGCGAAATTGTCCCCCAAATGGGTTTTCACTACAGGTGGCGACATCTCAGCAACACCCGCGGTCGTAGATGGAGCTTTATACCTGCCTGACTGGGGCGGTAACTTCTTCAAGATTAACGCACAAACGGGTGCGCAGATTTGGTCAAATAGTATTGCCAACTATATCAGTGACCCCGGTATCCCAACAGCAGTCTCGCGCACAAGTCCAGCGGTCGAGGGGAACAAAGTGATTATCGGTACTCAGTCAGGTGCCTTCTTGATGGCAATTAACAAAGATACGGGGGAGCTAATCTGGAAGACAAAACTTGACTCTCATCCAACCGCCATCATCACTCAGTCGCCAGCGATTTATGGCAACCGTATATACGTTGGGGTTGCCTCAGTGGAGGAGGAATTACCTGGCACAGAGCCAAATTACCCTTGCTGCACCTTCCGTGGTAGCATGACGGCGGTCGATTTGACCACCGGAAAGATGTTGTGGAAGACCTACACCGTACCGGACAACGGTGGGCAGCCAGGTGGCTACTCAGGCGCAGCAGTGTGGGGCAGCACACCAGCAATCGACCCCAGGCGCAAACTGGTATATATTTCAACAGGCAATAACTACGATGTGCCCCAGACGGTAAAAGATTGCATTACAAATCTCTCAGAGCCAACGCCCAGCGATCAGTCGCAGTGCCTCGATCCCAACGATCATATTGACTCGATCATGGCACTTGATCTCGATACCGGCGCGATCAAGTGGTCAAATAAGCTAGAGGGGTACGATACGTGGAATCTTGCCTGCATCCTAGGCAGTGCGGCGAATTGCCCTGACCCACACGGAGATGATTATGATTTCGGCCAGGCGCCAATGCTCTTTACCGTTAAGAATGCTGGGAAACCGCGCGACTTAGTCGGCGCTGGGCAGAAGAGCGGTGTCTTTTGGGCGCTTGACCCGGATACTGGCAAAGTTGTCTGGAGCCAAATCGTCGGCCCTGGTGGCGTATCGGGTGGAATGCAGTGGGGCTCTGCCACGGATGGTCAACAAATTTATGTCGCGATCTCAAACTTCGCATCCCAGGAGTACAACTTACAGCCCTCGGGTGAGACTACCAAAGGTGGGTCATGGAGTGCGCTCTCAGCAGCGACTGGCAAGATTATTTGGCAGACTGCGGACCCAGTAGGTGCGAGGGATGAGGCTCCAATGACGGTAGCCAATGGAGTGGTGTATGCTGGCTCAATGGCATCAGGGCAAGGTGCGAATAACATGTATGCATTGGACGCAAAGACTGGTAAAATTCTCTGGGGCTTTAACAGCGGGGGGTCAGTGGTTGCAGGTGCTGCGGTGGTTAATGGTACGGTGTATTGGGGCTCCGGCTACAAGCACTACGAACCGGACACGTCGTCTAATAATAAGTTCTACGGATTCACAATCTCCAAATAGAGGGCAGCTAGTGTTGTAAATGTGTTGCTAACCCTCTTGTGTCATTATGGAAGATTTTTGTGAAACCACGAGAATATAGCCCACGGAAAATCAAGGTTTTACCCCGGTTTGACACAAGAGGGGATAAGCAATACTTTTCGGGGTTATGTTGCAAAAACAATGGAAATATTGTTGTTTTAGCCAGCATTGCTGCTGGTTTTTCCTGGGCAGCGTTAACTTGGCGGGTAGTGATATGGAAGTAGTGGTGAGGCTCAAATCCTGTCTAGCTCCGCATTGTAGCCATGAATGAAGTACCAAATCGCTCCGATATGATTGTTCAGCTTTTTGGAGAACGATAGGCTTGATCTCACCAGTCGAGAAACCCGTTGTCTGAAGGTATTATTTAATCGTTCAATATGGTTAGTTAGACCCGTTTCCTTACCAACAGCTCTCTGGATGTTCATGAGGAATAACTGTAATGTTACGCCTGCCAAAAATCTGTATAGGCTCTCGTCACATTGCTGATAAACTTCTGGTAAATCAGCCCATAATTTACGGGCTGATTTTCTGGTTCTATCTCCGATATAGCAACCAACAATTTTTCGAGAATAACGGTCAATTGCTAGCCAGATATAAACCTCGTTTTTCTTGCTATCAACAAATGACCACCGGAGCGTCACAAACAATTATCAACTTACCTGGTATTTTTCCTGAAATCCTTATCTGATGCGGAGTACGAGCTAGCTGAGGATTGACATAATCTTGTAACCAAGACCAACTTACTTGGGTAACTCTGGCAATTACTCGTAGTGATATTCTCTCCAGCAAGAGTCGAGCGCTCAGATGTTTTGTCTCCTGTGAAACAGTAGTTTTAGTCGGATTGACAACAAATTGGCGACCACAGATTTTACCCTGATATTTTGGCTTGCCGTGATGAACTGAACCATTTTTAATCAAGTGCTCAGAACCACAGTTAGGACAGACTCGTTCTGAAAATTCTTCACATAGTTTCTGAGATAATTCTCTGGATTCTCGTGTTAATTTAGACAAGAGTACTATGAAGGAAGGAAGTAAGAATGCCAAAATTGTTGTGATCAAAAATACTAATCTGTGGGTGATTATTTGAGGATTATTTGCATTAGCTAATCTTATACAAGATGTTGATGGGACAAGGGTTATAACTCACCACTACTTCCATATCACTACCAGCTGTAGGATGTGGTTGAAAACTTAAAGCTTAATGAGAATGAGTGATGAAAACTAAGGGATTTGAATGGCTCAATTCTCAATAAACTCGTGAGTCGTGAACAGCGTGCTTCAATGTAGTATAAATTCTAACAATTTCTTACGCTCCCAATAATTAACAGTCTACGCTGTACAAAAGATGGTTAATGTCAGGGTAACAAGCTTGGGTTTGGGGTAGGCTGGGTCGAGTGGCTCAAGCCTTGATTCCCCTTTATTGCGCATGGCAGGTAGTCGGCTTGAGCCAGGGAATATCGGGAGTGTTGGTGGGCGCAAGCGCCGTCAAAGTTACTTCACCCTTATTATTGAACACCCAGCCAGTGGCTGGCACGATAGCCACGTCAGCTTGATCAGATGGCTTGGGGGCAGTAACAGTCTGCGAGTGATGCTGATTAGCCATTGGAGCTGGAAGGCGAGCATCTTCCCACACCGCATCACTGCTGAGTGGTTCGCCAGGATTGGGGGGTAAGCCGCCGCGTCCAGTGAGTGTGAATTGACTGCCCGTTGTCCCATTTCCTGCACCACAGCCTTGTGCAATCTGTTGTGAGGCATCAGCTAAGACGAATGGCAGAGCAACTAACCCAGCACTGGGGTTAACAATAGGCGTGTTGATATTGGCACTGGTTACCTGAGATGGGATAGCTGAAAGCATTACCAGATATATGCTTA
>CAXUIG010000354.1:0-5701 GCA_964250845.1 uncultured bacterium
CCCCTTATCCCCCCATGTCCAAACTGGAGAACACTCATGAGTCAAGACGTCAGTAACATCAAAGATCACGCCAAGCTGTTTCATCAAGACGAGTATCAGCAGCTATTTGCAGGCAAGAAGGAATTTGAAGGCGGGCATAGCCCGGAAGAGGTCGCTCGCGTCGCCGAATGGACTAAGACTTGGGAGTACCGCGAGAAGAACTTCGCCCGCGAGGCTTTAACTGTCAACCCCGCTAAAGCCTGCCAGCCACTAGGGGCAATTCTTGCCGCTGTCGGCTTTGAGGCTACCCTACCATTTGTCCACGGATCTCAGGGCTGCGTGGCCTACTTCCGCACCCACTTTACCCGCCACTTCAAAGAACCGTTTGTTGGGGTTTCTTCCTCAATGACCGAGGATGCCGCCGTCTTCGGTGGGTTGAATAACTTGATCGACGGCTTGGCGAATTCCTACAAACTCTACAAACCGAAGATGATTGCCGTATGCACCACCTGCATGGCAGAGGTGATTGGGGATGACTTGAGTGCCTTTATCAGCAACGCCAAGGACGCCGGTTCTGTACCCGAAGATTTACCGGTGCCCTTTGCCCACACTCCCAGTTTTGTCGGTTCCCATGTTACCGGCTACGACAATATGTTAAGGGGGATTCTGATGAATCTCACCGCCGGGAAGAAGGTTCAAACCACCAACGGCAAGATTAATCTCATCCCCGGTTTTGAAACCTACATTGGGAATCTGCGGGAAGTCAAGCGCCTGACATCGCTGATGGGTGTGCCCTCGACGCTCTTAGCCGACAACTCTGACACGCTCGACTCGCCGAATGAAGGCGAATACGTGATGTATCCGGGCGGTACCCCCTTAGAGGAAGCGGCGGATGCTTGCAATGGCAAATTCACCATTGCTCTGCAAAAATACTCTACCGTAAAGACTCGGGAGTACATCCAAACTGAGTGGAAGCAAGAGACGGCAGTACATCGCCCTGTGGGCATCCGCGGCACGGATGAGTTTTTGATGGCACTTTCAGAACTCACCGGTCAACCGATTCCTAGAGAACTTGAACTCGAGCGCGGTCGGGCAGTTGATGCCATTACCGATTCCCATACTTGGATTCACGGCAAGCGGGTGGCACTTTATGGTGAGCCGGATCTGGTGATGGGGCTGCTGTCGTTCTTGCTGGAACTAGGGGCAGAACCCGTGCATGTGCTGGTTCACAATAGCAACCAAGAATTTGAGGCCGAAGCCAGAGCCCTGCTCGATTCCAGTCCCTTTGGCCAAGGTGCCACTGTCTGGGGCGGCAAGGATCTGTGGCATATGCGATCGCTGCTGTTCACTGAACCTGTTGACTTTCTGATCGGCAATTCCTACGGTAAGTACCTGGCGCGTGACACCCAAATTCCTTTAATCAGGATTGGCTATCCGATTTTCGACCGCCACCACTTACACCGCTATCCCACCTTTGGTTACCAAGGTGCGATCAACCTGCTTAACTGGATTGTCAACGGTCTGCTCGAAGAGCTTGATCGTAACACTAACATCGCAGGCAAGACTGATATCTCCTACGACCTGATTCGGTAAAACCCATAGGGTGGGCAATGCCCACCCTATCACTGGCTGTGGTTTCTCTCTCATCGTTTTGAACCATGAAAATTACCGAAGGCAAAGTCGCTGAGCTACTGAATGAGCCAGCATGCGTTCACAATCACCACCAGCATGGGGAAAAGAAGAAAGGTTGCCAGCAACAAGCTCAGCCAGGAGCAGCTCAAGGAGGCTGCGCCTTTGACGGAGCGATGATTGCCTTAGTGCCAATCACCGATGCTGCCCATTTAGTCCACGGACCAATTGCTTGCTCAGGCAATTCTTGGGGTAGCCGTGGCAGTCTCTCTTCTGATTCTCACCTTTATCAGATGGGCTTTACCACTGATTTGGGTGAAAACGATGTCATCTTCGGAGGGGAGGAAAGGTTGTACAAAGCCATCCTGGAGGTGGAAAAGCGCTATCAACCTGCTGCGGTATTTGTCTACTCTACCTGTGTCACCGCCCTGATCGGTGATGATTTGGATGCCGTCTGTCAAGCCGCTGCCAAGAAAACCGACACCCCAATCATCCCCGTCAACGCTCCCGGCTTCATTGGTAGCAAAAACTTTGGTAACCGCATCGGCGGGGAAGCGCTGCTACAGCATGTTGTGGGAACGGCTGAGCCTGAATTTACTACGCCCTATGACATTAACCTGATTGGTGAATACAACATTGCGGGTGAATTGTGGGGTGTCCTGCCTCTATTCGAGAAACTGGGTATCCGAGTACTGGCTAAAATCACGGGTGATGCTAGATACAAAGAAATATGCTATTCCCACCGTGCCAAGCTCAACGTGATGATCTGCTCTAAAGCGCTGATCAACATGGCAAGAAAGATGGAGGAGCGTTATGGCATCCCCTACATCGAAGAATCTTTTTACGGCGTGGAAGATGTCAACCGCTGTCTGCGGAACATTGCCCAAAAGCTGGGTGATGCCGAGTTGCAGGAACGGACAGAACAGTTGATCGCTCAAGAAACAGCATCACTTGATCAAGTGTTAGCCCCTTATCGTGCCCGACTTAAAGGCAAGCGAGTCGTACTTTATACCGGAGGTGTGAAGAGTTGGTCGATTATCTCTGCGGCTAAAGACTTGGGTATGGAAGTGGTTGCCACCAGCACCAAGAAAAGCACTGAGGAGGACAAAGCTCGGATTCGTGAACTATTAGGTGCGGATGGCATCATGCTCGAAAAAGGTAACGCGAAGGAACTGTTGCAGGTAATTGACAAAACCAAGGCAGATATGCTTATAGCCGGAGGTCGGAATCAATACACCGCCCTGAAAGCCCGCATTCCATTTCTGCATATCAACCAGGAACGGCATCATCCTTATTCCGGCTACGTGGGGATGGTGGAGATGGCACGGGAATTGGATGAAGCCCTTTACAGCCCCGTTTGGCAACAGGTGCGTAAACCGGCACCGTGGGAGGCGGTGTGATGGCTAAGGTTCTAACTCAGAAAAAAGCTGTTGCTGTTAATCCCCTCAAGCTTAGCCAACCATTGGGCGCAGCCTTAGCATTTTTAGGGCTGAAGGGAACGATGCCTCTGTTTCATGGTGCGCAGGGCTGTACCGCCTTTGCCAAAAGTCTTTTGGTGCGTCATTTTTGTGAGGCGATTCCCCTTTCCACCACCGCATTGACTGAGGTGACGACCATTTTAGGGGGTGAGGATAACATTGAGCAGGCAATCCTGACGCTGGTGGAAAAATCGAAGCCTGAGATCATCGGTATTTGTACTACAGCGCTGACGGAAACCAGAGGGGATGATATGGAGGGCATCCTCAGGAGTATTCGGCAACGTCATCCAGAGCTAGATGCACTCCCGATCGTTTTCGCTTCCACTCCTGATTTTAAGGGTACGTTGCAAGATGGTTTTGCGGCTGCCGTTGAGAGCATTGTGAGGGAGATTCCCCAACCAGGGGAAATATTGCCAGATCAAGTCACTATTCTGGCGGGTTCCTCGTTCACTCCAGGAGATTTGCAGGAGGTGAAGGAGATTGTCACCGCTTTTGGGCTGACTCCTGTGGTTGTTCCCGATCTCTCGGCTTCACTGGATGGTCATTTGGAAGATACTTACAGCCCCACGACTGCTGGCGGCACGACTAGTTTACAGCTTTGCGACTTGGGACGCTCTACTTTCACTTTGGCTCTGGGAGAGAGTATGCGGCAAGCAGCCCAGATACTGGCTGAGCGGTTTGGCACAGCGTATGAGGTGTTTGGGCAGTTGACAGGAATGGATGCGGTGGATGTCTTCTTGATGCGGTTGTTTGAACTGAGCAAAACAAAAGTCCCGGAAAAATACCGCCATCAGCGCCGCCAGCTGCAAGATGCCATGCTCGACACTCATTTTTATTTTGGTCGCAAGCGGGTGTCGCTAGCACTAGAACCAGACTTGCTGTTTTCAACTGCCTCGTGGCTGAAGTCGATGGGAGCCGAGATTCACGCAGCAGTGACGACAACGCGATCGCCCCTCCTCGAACAACTCCCAGTCGAAACGGTTACAATTGGCGACTTGGAAGACTTTGAGCGATTAGCCGCCGGTTCTGACTTGCTGATTGCCAACTCCCACGGGGCTGCGATCGCCCAAAAACTAGGTATCCCCTTGTATCGTCAAGGGTTGCCAATTTTCGACCGCTTAGGCAATGGTCAGCGTTGTTGTGTGGGCTACCGGGGAACCGTACAGCTTTTATTTGACATTGGTAACCTGTTCCTTGAGCAGGAGGAATTAAAAGCTAAAAATGGTAACGCTCATCATTCTTAGTTTGTAGTTTTTGATTTCTAACTCACACAAATTTACTCCAAAAACTTTGAAAAAATGGGAGGAGGGTAAATGACCTGGGATGTAGCTCAATTCGATCTACTCGTAAAAACAGAGGATTATTTCGATTTTTTTCAGCTTCCTTACGACCCTAAAGTTTTAAATGTGAACCGACTGCATATTTTGAAGCAGTTTTCCCACTATATTCATGAAATTGATGATGCTTCTGGGGAAGTGAGTAAGCAGGAAAAGCTCAGCCAGTACCGTGTGGCTCTTGAGCAAGCTTATGAGATGTTTCTCCATTCAACTCCTCTTGAACAAAAGCTGTTCAAAGTGTTTCATAAGAAGCCTCAAAATATCGTTATGATGTCGGAAATTAATCCTGATAAGTGAGGAGATGAAGTGTTAGAACTTACATTCACTGAGTTAGAACGCTACCGTCGCCAGATGATGCTGCCTGGTTTTGGTGAGGAGGCACAGCAGCGGCTCAAGTCAGCGACGGTGTTGGTTACAGGTGTGGGAGGGTTGGGCGGCACGGCGGCGCTTTACCTGGCAGCTGCTGGTGTCGGACGGCTAATTTTAGTACGGGGAGGTGAATTGCGGCTTGATGACATGAATCGTCAGATTCTCATGAGCCACGATTGGGTGGGCAAGCCGAGGGTGTTCAAAGCGAAAGAAACTCTCTTAGGCATCAACCCAGATGTCGAGGTGGAAGCAATTTTTGAATATGTCACCCCAGAAAATGTGGACTCCCTAGTGCAATCCTCTGATGTCGCTCTCGACTGTGCCCATAACTTTGTAGAGCGGGATTTATTGAATGTCGCTTGTGTGCGGTGGCAAAAGCCAATGGTGGAAGCGGCAATGGACGGGATGCAGGCATACGCGACTACAATTGTCCCTGGTCAGACCCCCTGTTTGTCGTGCGTGTTTCCTGAAAAGCCCGAATGGGATCGGCGCGGCTTTGCTGTCCTGGGTGCGGTTTCTGGAACCCTGGCTTGTGTAACGGCACTGGAGGCAATTAAGCTAATTACTGGGATTGGTAAGCCGCTGTTGTCTCAATTGCTGACGATGGAGTTGGGCAGCATGGAATTTGCGAAACTCCGCCTCTACTCAGATCCCGCCTGTCCAGTCTGCGGCAATCACAAAGTCAGCTCTGGGTTTTCTAAGGCTAGAATCCCAGTCCTTCAGAGTTGAAAAGCCAAGCCCGGCTTGCGGACGAAAGACCTATCGCCTATGGCAGGCTATGCGACCCGACATTAACTCTCCCTTAGGCACTCTTGCAGTGCCTAAGAGAGAGATTTGTCTAAGTGGGCAATGCCCACCTATAGCAGTCCTAAATGAGTTGTAAAAAAATTAAGTATACATAAATATCTT
>CAXUIG010000355.1:0-5641 GCA_964250845.1 uncultured bacterium
CTCCCCATCTCCCCCTCGCCCGTACCAGCAGCTATCTGACCCATAGTGTGTTTAACCGCTATCACTCGGAAACCGAGCTGTTGCGCTATCTGCACCGTCTAGAGGCTAAGGATCTGTCGCTAACTACATCAATGATTCCGTTGGGGTCGTGTACGATGAAGCTGAATGCGACCGCCGAAATGATGCCAGTGACTTGGGCGGAATTTGGCAAGATTCATCCTTTTGCCCCGCAGTCGCAAACGCAGGGTTACCAAGTTTTGTTCCAGCAGCTTGAGGAATGGTTAGGTGAGATCACAGGCTTTGCAGGGATTTCTCTCCAGCCCAATGCAGGCTCCCAAGGGGAATATACGGGATTGCTAGTGATTCGTCAATACCACGAACGCCGGGGTGAAGGTCACCGGAACGTCTGTCTGATTCCCCAGTCGGCTCACGGGACGAATCCTGCCAGTGCAGTTATGTGCGGTATGAAGGTAGTAGCGATCGCCTGTGACGCGATGGGCAATGTTGACTTGGATGATTTAAAGACTAAGGCTGAGACTCATAGCAATGAACTCGCCGCCCTGATGGTCACCTATCCGTCTACCCACGGCGTATTCGAGGAGCAGATCAAGGACATCTGTGCTGTTGTCCATGCCCACGGAGGGCAAGTTTACATGGACGGGGCGAATATGAACGCGCAGGTTGGGCTGTGCCGTCCAGGAGATATCGGCGCGGATGTCTGTCACTTAAACTTGCATAAGACCTTCTGTATCCCCCATGGCGGCGGTGGTCCTGGTATGGGACCCATCGGCGTCATGGCTCATCTGGTGCCGTTCCTGCCTGGGAATTGTGTAATTCCGGTGGGGGGTAAGCAAGGCATTGGTGCTGTTTCCGCCGCGCCCTGGGGTAGCGCGAGTATCCTAACAATTTCCTGGATGTACATTGCGATGATGGGTGGAGTGGGCTTGACGCAAGCAACCAAAGTCGCAATTCTCAACGCCAACTACATCGCTCGCAGGCTGAAGCCTTACTATCCCGTTGTTTATAAGGGCAAGACAGGTCTGGTGGCTCATGAGTGTATTCTGGATCTGCGATCGCTCAAAAAAACTGCGCTGATCGAAGTGGATGACATTGCCAAGCGCCTGATGGACTATGGCTTCCACGCTCCGACTGTTTCCTGGCCAGTGGCGGGTACGATCATGGTGGAACCCACAGAAAGTGAATCCAAGCAAGAGCTGGATCGTTTTTGTGATGCGATGATCGCAATTCGCAGGGAAATAGAGGAAATTGAATTGGGTCAGGTGAGCGCTCAAGATAATGTCTTGAAGAATGCACCCCACACGGCAGAAAGCCTGATCTCTACGGAATGGAAGCATTCCTATTCTCGTGAGCAGGCTGCCTACCCCGCACCGTGGACTCGTGAACACAAGTTCTGGCCTGCAGTCGGGCGGATTGACAATGCCTTTGGAGACCGTAATTTTGTCTGCTCTTGTTTACCGATGGAGGCATATACACAGGGCTAGTGCATCCCGACAAAGGACGCAATCTTTGGGCTGAGGACGATGTCCGGGTTGTTGGGGCGCTGCTTAATTGTCCGGGCAGCGTTCCCCTCCACCACATTAGATGCGTTTGCCCTGCATTGGGAGGCAGTAATCGTCTAAAATAGATGGTAGCGTAAGGATAAATTTCATTTAGCTAAAATCACTCGAATGGGTTGCATCAAGATTCCCAAAAGCTTTTCGACTTGGTTGATATAGTACTCAATTGAATCGATAAAAACACTATTTCCCTCAAGAGTGATAAATCGCCAGTTGGTTCCACTGGTAACCGCTCCATAAATCATCTCAAACTCATTACCGGCTCTTTCGTTAAATATTTGGGCAGCAACCATAGCGGCAATGCATTGACCCACCCCGCCTATAAGGTTTTCTTTTTTAGCCTCAACAATCGTGAACACAGGCGCGGTGATCTCTATCTGCTCTTGAGAAGCGCTTAAGATAAAATCACAGTAGCCACTAAGTCCTTTTGTCTGATCTACGTTGAACTCTGAGCCCGAAAATAAGCTGACTCGATTATCAGCCTGCCTTCTTACTTCGCCTACGATCGGAGCGATGATAAACTCAGACCGGGCTTTCTCAGTGTTAATCGCCGTTGCCAGGGATAGGTAGTAGTCTAGGGACTGTTTTAAGAAGTCAGAGGGAGCAATCGCCTCTACTTCACTAAATAAGTTTTGGGTTTCATCTACGGTCAGGTCAAAATCTTTCTTAACTTGGGAGAGGGTGAAATTGTTGTAAGCCATACTTTAATGCCGCGATTACCAGTTTCTCTGGTGCCGCTGTCTACTTGATGCAGTCGCCCAAAAGCTTGCTAGAGAAGACGAGCTAAAAAGCGCATAGCGCCGCAGCCATCGCTCACTATCTAGAAGAGATCACACTGACTACAGCCAGCAGAGTCAATAGTCCTATAAGAATTAATCCCAGGATTAAAAGCCAGTACTGGAGGACATAAAGTTTCCTCAATTCCCCAAGGGCACTGATCAGATTGGTGATGTCGTTGCCCTGAGTATTCACAATTAGCTGGAAGGAAGATGCTGCCCTACCAGTCCAAATGCCAATGATAATTTGAATAATTCCCTGGATGATGCTACCGAAACCGCCTGCTCTCAAACCCACTATGCCTGCTACAACGAGAAGCACTCCCAAGCCGATCAGAAAGTAGCTGACAAAGCGCATTTTGTTAGAAAGTTCTCGAATCAGCTGGTTCTGGGTGTTGTTAAATTCGTAAGGTTGGAACTGCACTTGATGTCCCTCCTGCTCACCAATACACCCAAATTTTAGTCCATAGTGGCTGAAATCAAGCCGGGTTTCCTCTCAACTAACAGAGGAGAGCGTGTGCTGAAAAATCCGGTAGATGTGGCAAATACAGAGTAAAGCAACTCCCGCGCCCTAGTTCTGAAGTGACTGTAATGTCTCCTCCATGGAGGTGCGCTAGCTTACGCGTCAGTGCTAAGCCAAGACCTGTACCCTCATATTAGCGGTTGAGACCACTATCGAGTTGCCGGAAGGGTTGAAACAAAGCCGCTTGATCGGCTTGGGCAATGCCAATTCCGGTGTCAATCACCGAAAACTTGATTGTGGCTTCGGTTTTATCGACTTTTAGTGTGACTGCTCCCGAATCCGTAAACTTGACAGCGTTAGACAAAGCGATAAATAAGCACTCGATCAACGCCGAAGCATTCCCCAGTTAGCTTCACGATTTCCTGCAAAATGTAGTTGGGCTCGAGACGAGTATTCAGTGCTCGACTAATCTGATTGAGCAATTTCTCGCGCTCATGAGAAAGGCGAAGTGCGGCTTCCGCCCGCTTGCGGTCAGTGATGTCTCTGAACACAACGACCGCACCAACTAACTCGCCTCCTTCTCGAATTGGGGTGCTGACATAATCAACTGGGAAACTTGTGCCGTCCTTTCGCCAAAATAATTCGTCATGCACATGATGGACAACCCCATCCTTAAAAGCTGCATATATTTGACACTCATGCGCGGGGTAGTGAGTTCCATCGGGTTTCGAATGGTGCACCATCGCGTGCTGGAGCTTACCAATAAGTTCCTCGGTCTTCCACCCAGTCATTCTTGTCGCAGCTGGATTAACGAATGTGGTATTGCCCTGTAGATCCACGCCATAAATCCCCTCACCCGCTGAGTTCAAAATCAGTTCATTTTGCCGCCTGAGGCGTTCAAGCGCCTCAAGATCCTGCTGGCGCTGGGTTATATCGCGGGAATTAATCACCAAACCCTTCACACTCGAATCGCTTAGGAGATTATTACCGACAGACTCTAAACAAACCCAAGAAGGATTTAAATGTCTAAAATTATACTTTACTGCCACAGGGATGCCCGGTTGTCTAATGGCGTTAGCAAAGGCAGCTCGTACAGCTACAACATCTTCTGAGTAAATGTAATCAAATTTATTTTTGCCAATCAAATCTTCAGGTTTATAACCCAAGATGCGCTCGATAGAGGGGCTTAAATAGCGTATGGTTCCATTAGTGTCGAGAACTGTGATCATGTCTGATGAGTTTTGAACAAGGGAACGGAAACGCTCTTCACTCCGACGCAGCGCCTCTACTGTTTTTATGGCTTCAGCACTGATGCGCTGGTCAGCTAAGGAATTCAAAAGCCTAAATTTTAGGATGATTAGCGTCGCAACTCCAATGACTATACCTAACCAAATTTTGTCAAAAGCGTGAAATGTGCTGAGACTGACCATATTTAGCTATCTACGTACGCCAGTAGTCATTCCAATCCATTAACTTATGAAAGCTTAATAAAGATATTCATGACAACCGTAAATATCTCGATTACCTAAAGTGCTTGCAAAATTGTATTCGGTAGTTTTACTGAAAAAGTATCGCGAATTAAATGATAAAATCTAATGATTTTGATTATTGGCCCTGAATCCACTACCGAGAAACTCTATTCTTTGGGGAACGAGAACACCTGGGCAGGCCGGTGAAGTCTTAGTTTTAATAGAAACATCTAGGCAGAATCACAAAGTCAAGACTAAGACTTTAATTCCCTTAAGCCCTTTTTTTTCCTCCTCTACATTCACTATAGTAATATTGCGTAACGGTAATATGCTCCGTAAAAACTCGATGGTAACAAAAATCAGTAAAATTTCGCTTGTCCTCTGAGCAGAGCCAAGATTAAATTTATTTTGTAGAAAGTAATATTGCTGAATTGTTTAGGTTGAAAATTGAAAAGAATCCTAGATTTTTATATGGCAAAATAATTCTACGCACATACTTACAGTAAAAATTAGCAATGGCAAATATCGCATACAAAGTTGCAGATGTTTACGAAACCGTAGAGTCTGCTGAAATGGAAAAAATACAAATTAAGCACTCATGGATTACGGAGCCAATTTTCCAAGCAAGTTCGATTGTGAGGGAAATGCCGTTTTTCGATTGGGTAAGCCAGCTAAAATCTCCATCGGAATTTAAACCTGCTGCGGTACAGCTATTCCACCACTCTGCTACCTTCCCAAAGGTGATGGGTCTAATGCTGAGCAACACGCCGATGGAAGAAAATCACATGATGTCGTTCTATGCCAAACATGCTTATGGCGAGGCTGAACATCACGAAATGCTCATGCTTTGGCTGCTTAAGCACAAGCTGTTGTCAAAGCGGTCAGACATTGAATATGTAATCCTCACACCAGAGACTAATGCCTGTATTAATCTGGCGTACCAGCTTGCTATGGAACGCGATCGCGCTAAGTGGTTGGTCACGATCAACAGTGGAATTGAACGTTGCTCAAATGACTTTTTCAAAGTGGTAGCGCCAAAAATGCATGAACTTGGTGTAGGCAATGCCTATTTTGATATCCACGTGGAGGCGGATGAACACCACAGCATTATGGGACTAGATTACATTGAACCGATCAATCCTGAATCAGTTCGAGGTCGCCATCTGATCGCCAAAGCTTTAGAAGGCATTTCCCTTTGGGCAGCAATGCTGCACTCTTGGATTGGCATGGAAATATTTCCCCACTTTAACTTAGATGGTAGCCTCAAAAAGCGTAGCTGTTGTAATTCCTGAGTTGTAACTGCTCGTAAGCGTTCAGGGGGGGGAAGTGGTCGCTGTGGAATTGACCCCCGGTTCT
>CAXUIG010000356.1:0-5627 GCA_964250845.1 uncultured bacterium
CCGGGGGTCAATTCCACAGCGACCACTTCCCCCCCCTGAACGCTTACAGTCGAGTTGACAGATGATCAATTCTACGAACTTTGTCAACTTAACCGGGAATTACGGATAGAGCGCTCATCTTCAGGAGAGTTGATAATTATGGCACCAACTGGGGGTGAGAGCGGCAAACGGAATGCTGATTTGACAACTGATCTTAATATCTGGAATCGTCAAACCAAGTTAGGTATTGTTTTTGATTCCTCAACTGGCTTCAAGCTTCCAAACGGGGCAGAACACTCCCCGGATACCTCTTGGGTGAAACTAGACCGCTGGAATACCCTAAGTTCTGAGCAGCGCCAGAAATTTGTGCCCTAATCTACCCCTACAGGAGAAGTCACTCGATACAGTTAGTTTCACCGCTTGGCTTAAGCTAAGGATTATACAAGAAAAGCATACCCATTTCAACCCTCATGTCACAAACCACCGTTGGAACAAAGAACAAGAGTAAGTCGCTCCCTGCGGGGCTGATCATCAGGCTGGGAAAGTTCGTCTGGACGACTCTCTGGCAACTAATGATGTCGAGGCTTGCCCCGCGCAATCAGTCGGGAGAGTACTTGCGCCCTGTCAGCGAGTTCAGGCACTTCGTCGGCACAGAGGAAGGGAACCCGTACCAACCAGCGGCGGGGCGTTACTGTCTCTACGTCGGGCTTGGATGCCCTTGGGCGCACCGAACCCTTGTTGTTCGGGCGCTCAAGGGACTTGAAGATGCTATCTCGGTGTCGATCGCGTCGCCTTCACCAAATGAAGGGATCTGGGTACTCGACCATGAGGAGGAGGGCTGCCGCACTCTGCCGGAGCTGTATCAAATAGCAGTACCGGGCTACAAGGGGCGTTGCACGGTGCCAGTGCTGTGGGACAAACAGACGAAGGCGATCGTCAACAACGAGAGTGCAGAGATTATCGTGATGCTGTCAGCGTTCAACGAGTTCGCCAAGCATTCTGCAATGGATCTCTATCCGGAGGATCTGAGGGAAACAATTGACCAATGGAACGAGAAGATTTACCACGCGGTAAATAACGGCGTGTATCGCTGTGGCTTTGCCCAGACTCAGGCAGCTTACGACAAAGCCTGCGATCAGCTGTTCGCTGCCCTGGATGAGATTGACGCGGTGCTGGCGACAAGTCGATACTTGTGTGGAGACCGAGTCACGCTTACAGATGTTCGTCTGTTCACCACACTGTTCCGCTTTGACGTCGTCTACTACGGGCTGTTTAAGTGCAACTTAAGGAGAATTCAGGACTATGAGAACCTGGGACCCTACCTGCGTGACCTGTATCAGCTTCCAGGCGTAGCTGGCACTTGCGACTTAGAGGCTGTGAAGCGCGATTACTACGGCAATCTGTTCCCGCTCAATCCGGGCGGCATCATCCCCTCTGGTCCTAATGTGACAAGCCTCCTTGAACCACATGGTCGGGAAAACCGAATGTCGGAGCCAGCCCTGCAAGATTAAAGATCAATTTCCCATAACAACCATAATTGAGCAAGTGGGGTAAGCATGACTTTAGTCATGGTTATATTCGACATTTTGTCATGGGTAGATTTATGACTTTTGTCTCATATAAATTTCATTTCAATTTTTATAAGATTACAACAAATCAGTTGAATTACCCTGGAGAATTTCTATGCGCTTGAGCATGCGTTTGACCAAGCTTTTTTCTCTTCTGACTGGAGCCTATCTTCTGAGTGTTGTGCCAACGATGCCAGTTCAGGCACAAGAATCCGGGCCGGTTAGCGTACAGCGGCATGAGCGGTTAATAACAAAAGCGAAGATGCGAGAAATTAGACGAGCGTCCAGGTAGAGAATTGAAGCAGCACTAGTATGTGCTCACTTTATCCGCAGGGTAGTGCCACGCTCGCCTAACTGGGCAAACTCGAGTACTTCACCTGCTTCCAAGGCTTCTCTGATTGCGCTTGTGTTGGGGTCAATGCTGACTTTCTGGAAGCGCTCTGGTAGATCGGTTGCTGGCACTCCATCCTTTAATATCAGCGGTGCCTTACCTCCGTTGCGCTGGTATGACAGCTTGTATCTGGCAGTTTCGACCGTCTTTAATCTGTGCGTCTCAAAGAACAACTTCAGCTTATCCTTGAGCATTTTGGCTCGGTTCTCATCTGCTTGGGCTAACTCCATCATCCGCTTGGCTTCAGCTTTCCGAACCTCTGCCCTAGTTGTCATCTCAGTTATCAGAGCAGCATATCCATCAAGTTTGCGATCGCTCTCCTCTCCCAACTGCTCTAGCCAGTTGTTGATTAACTCCTGCTGAGCAGCGTCGTTGTCACAATCGTCAAGCAGTTCATTCAGTTTTTCTAGGTCTTCACTGATGCTGAACAAACTACGGGTCTTGGGTTGGGGCTCTACAGGATAAGCTGGTTGGGGTTCTTTGCTCACTGGCGGCGTCTCCTCTGTTGGCTGTTGATGCCCATTCTCGCAAAGTGCTTTTTTATTTAACCTTATAATTCCAAATTTTTATAGCCAAGTCGATATACCAGCTTTGACAAAACTCACTGCCGTCGCCAAAATCTACATGATATCCAACCCAGACGCTAGTTCCCCCATGACTTCAGTCTCAAGTGTAAGTCTTCGCTTGATGGGCTGCTTAATCCTCTGTCGAACTCACGTTAAAGTAAAGGTAGGCATCATCTTCAATAAAGGCTATGCACCTAACTTGGCTAGACAGCAATACCTGGCTGATTGAAATCGGAGGAAAACGGATATTAGTTGATCCCTGGCTGGTTGGTTCCTTAGTCCTGGGCAACCTCAACTGGCTGTTCAAAGGTTCGCGACATCAAGAACACTCAATTCCAGAGAACCTTGACCTGATTTTGCTGTCCCAGGGTTTGGAAGACCATACTCACCCACCGACTCTCAAGCAGCTTGACCGGAAAATTCCTGTCGTGGGTTCTCCCAGTGCGGCTAAAGTGGTGCAGGAGTTGGGTTATACTAAGGTGACAGCCCTTGCTCATGGCCAGACTTTCACGTTGAATAATCAAGTAGAAATCCAGGCCACTCCCGGCTCTCCAATTGGCCCAATGTCGATTGAAAATGGTTATCTCCTCAAGGAGTTGGAAAGTGGCTTGACTATCTACTACGAGCCTCACGGATTTCATTCCCCGTTGCTGAAGGAGTCTGCTGCACGAGTAGATGTCGTAATTACCCCGATTATTGACTTAGCGCTGCCTCTAGTCGGGTCGATTATCAAGGGAACGAAAAGTGCTTTAGAGTTGGCAACTTGGGTGCAACCCCAAGTGATGCTGCCTACAGCCGCTGGAGGTGATGTGGTTTTTGAGGGATTGCTGTTCTCACTGCTTCGGGCTGTGGGAAGTGTTGAGGAATTTCGCTCTTTACTTGAAAAGAGCAATCTTTCGACGCAGGTAATTGAACCGAAGCCAGGGAAACGTTTTGAACTCCAATTAGAACAGCGGGCACTAGCAATCTAAGTACAGCAATGACAAAGTCTGCGGCTAGAGTTATTTTACCTACATCAGACACCAACCTGGAGAGTGCCAAGTATTGGATTATTGTCGTTTCTAAGGATCATGTACTAATAGGAGTCCAGGGAGGTTTTGCACAAGCTTGTCATGGTAAATCAGCTCCAATTAAGCGGTTGAGAGTTGGTGATTGGGTTCTCTACTACTCTCCCAAACTTGAGTTTAGAGTTAACAAAAAGTGTCAAGCTTTCACCGCAATTGGTAAAGTCACAGGCAATACGGTTTATCCGTTCAAAATGGACAACGGTTTTGTTCCATTCCGTCGCGATGTTGACTTCCTGAATTGCACTGAAGTTTCAATCTTGCCATTGATTTCAAATTTGACATTTATTCAAGACAAAACAAATTGGGGATATATCTTCCGTTTGGGCTTGTTTGAAATTCAGAAAGATGACTTCTATTTGATCTCAAGCCAGATGTTGTCTACACACCCGAGTCGCGGCTAATGCAGCTAGATGCAGGGCTAGTTCATTTTAAAAAGTGACCTAGAGCTTTAAACCGATTATCAAGAGCAGACCGTTTTATCTTTAGTCAGGGCTATTTCATTCTAAATAAGGCCAGAAGTGTGCTAAGACCAAAAGCAGAACGTCGCTGGGCTTGAGCCATGTTCTGAAAGCCATTGTCACGATATAAATTGAGTGCTTTCGTTACGTGCCAGTGCCCAAATTTGAACCAGGGGTGGGGTACGAATGCGCAGATTGCATCTCGCCGTGTCGGGGTAGAAGCGCTGCGTGGCATTTAAACTGCTATATTAATCTTTCCAAGTTCTTGACTTTTATTGTCTAAAGTAAGGTGACAAACCTGAACTAAAAGAATTTTACATCATGAAGACTTCAAGTAAAATCATACTGGTAACCGTTTTGAGCACATTCGGGCTGAGTGGATTAGCGCCAATGCATGCAACACAAACCCAACCTCAAGTTGAGGTGAGGTTCCAGCCTCAACCTCATCCCGAAATTGCTGAAGTTATTCAAGCTAGCGGCGGTGACAATCACGCCCCAGCAGGCCCAGAAAGCTGCTGAAACTGTTCAAAACGCCTTTTTTATTACACCATTACACCGCTTTCAGAACGAAGAGCGACAAATCCTTGCACTGATGAAACTGCCACAGTCTCTCTATCAGCTACATCTCAAGCCCTGCAAGACTTAATTCCCTCTCACCCCTTAAAAGTGAGCGAACGGACAGTTACTATGCTCCTGCAGATGTTGTTTGTGCGGCTTGGGCTCAATATTATCGAACACGGAGGAAAACGATGAAAAAAAAGCAGCAAGAGCTTCTGAGCAAGGTACCGGAAGTAACCTTGATCTTCTGGCTCATAAAGATTTTGGCCACAACCCTAGGTGAGACTGGTGGCGATGCCTTGTCTATGTCAATGAATCTCGGCTATCTCGTGAGCACCGGAATTTTTGCCGCAATATTTGCCGTTGCGGTAATAGTTCAGGTTTTAGCGAAGAAGTTCCACCCTGTCGTATACTGGACAACAATTGTTGCAACGACAACGGTTGGAACGACGTTGGCAGATTTTGTGGATCGATCTCTTGGGATTGGATATGCAGGTGGAACGACCATCCTATTTGTTTTGTTGATGGCATCACTATGGCTTTGGCATCGCACTCTCGGTTCGGTAGCTGTTGATACCGTGAGTTCGCCAAAATCTGAAATCTTCTACTGGGTAACGATCATGTTTTCGCAAACCTTGGGGACTGCACTTGGCGATTGGACAGCCGATACAACGGGCCTTGGATATCGTGCTGCTGCGATAGTGTTTGGTGCAATGTTGGCAGTAATCGCGGCGGCGTACTACCGAACAAACATAAACCGCACGGCGCTATTTTGGGCAGCGTTCATCCTTACTCGGCCTCTCGGTGCTGTCGTCGGTGACTTCCTGGACAAACCCATTAGCAAAGGTGGCTTGGAGTTAAGTCGTTACTCAGCATCTGCGACCCTTCTCCTGCTAATCGTGTTGTGCATATTTTTCTTTCCACATAAGCCTGCAAAGAAAGTGCATTGAGCACATCTATAGTCCTTGTGTCACTACTTGGAGTCTGGGTAATCCTGAATAGTAATGGTCAGGATTGCAGTGACGCATTGTAGTGATGCA
>CAXUIG010000357.1:0-5595 GCA_964250845.1 uncultured bacterium
TTGCAAAGGCGGGTAAAGGAAAAGTACATGGCTGCGGGTGTAACGCTGATTGACCCCGCTAGCATCACGATTGATGACACAGTGCAGGTGCAACCGGATGTGATTATTGAACCACAAACCCATCTGCGGGGCAATACGGTGATTCAGTCGGGGAGTCGAATCGGACCAGGGAGTTTGATTGAAAATAGCCAAATTGGTGAGAACGTGACCGTGCTGTATTCGGTAGTAATAAATAGTATCGTCGAAGCGGGGACTCAGATTGGCCCTTACTCCCATTTGCGCGGTTGGGTCCATTTGGGAGCTGGGTGCCGTGTGGGGAATTTTGTGGAACTGAAAAATAGTACGTTGGGCTCCAAAACAAATGTCGCTCATTTGTCTTATTTGGGCGATGCCACGCTGGGCGATCGCGTCAATATTGGCGCCGGTACGATTACCGCCAACTATGACGGTGTGAAGAAACATCCTACCCAGATCGGCGATCGCACTAAGACTGGTTCAAATAGTGTTTTGGTTGCACCACTGACACTGGGAGCTGATGTCAATGTGGCAGCTGGCTCTGTCGTCACCGAAAATGTACCGGATGATTGCCTAGTGATTGCCCGTGCGCGTCAGGTGGTTAAACCCGGTTGGCGCTTGAAAACAGAGGGAGCTGCTCTTGAGCTGGGGGAGAAATAAACCTTTGACTTAGGCGCTAAACACAAGTAAACTCTCAGGCATCTCAAGAGTATCACCTATCTGTTCGCCGTTGTGGTAGGCGGCAAGCAGGACTTCGCTGGTTTTGCCCCAAGCGATCGCGCCGGTAGCATCAATCGCAATTGCTCCGAAATCCCGTTGATGCTCGTGCGCTTCTGCAAACGAGCGCTTCATTGCTGTCTCTAAGGAGAGTCCATCGGTTACGCGGATGACAATCCGCGGTGCTAGACACTCGTCTATGATGTCTTCCCCAATCCCAGTACAGCTCACGGCTGCATGGGCATTGGCGTAATTTCCAGCTGGCATGGCGGAGTCACTCACGCGCCCAATCCGCTCAAACCCCTTGCCGCCGGTTGATGTGCCAGCTGCCAGATGTCCCTGACTATCCAGCACCACTACGCCAATCGTGCCGCGTCCGGCGTTGCTGGGCTCGACCAGTTCCTGTTCTGCTACCACTCCAGCCATCGTTTTGACAAAATTCTCCTGCCGCTCTTGCATCCACTCCTGCAACCGGAGGTCAGTCAAGGAGTCATAGCTGGGAATCTGGAGTTCTCGCAACAGTTCAGCTGCCCCGTAATCGGATAGCACCCGGTCAGGTGAGTTTTGTAAAGTTTGAGCCAGCTCAATCGGATGTTGCACCCGCGAGACGTTGATTACGCCACTGAAACGCTCTAGCTCCCCATCCATCAACGAAGCACTCATGCGGATTTGACCATCTGATTGCAGTACTGAACCAGTCCCAGCATTGAAGCGGGGGTCATCTTCCAACAACTGGCAACCCCGCACCACTCCGTCTGTGGCACTTGCTCCTGATAGTAGGAGAGAGTAAACTTCCTCCACCACTTTGTAGAGCGATCGCCTCACGATCTCAACTCCCCCTTTCCCCTTAAGCGAACTACCTGCTCCACCGTGGATAATAAGCTTTGGTTGCACTCGTCCAGCTGACATTACTTAAACTTTTTTCCTGTTGATCTCATCCCAGCAATCTTCCCATTTTTTGCGCCAGGTGAAGGGGCGTTGACACTTAAGGAACTTTTTGTGCCTATGTCACATTTGGCTCTAGCGTGTCTTATGTTAAGTTTATGATACATTTACCCTACGTGTTTGAGGGGTAGTGGTTAATAGGCTTTATGTGGGAAAGGGCATTGGCTGGGGTGCGGATTGTTTTGGTAGAGCCAGCTGGCCCATTAAATGTGGGCGCGATCGCACGGGTGATGAAAAATCTGGGGTTGCAACAACTGGTGTTGGTGAATCCGCAGTGTGACCAGATCTCGGCTGAAGCGAAGCTGATGGCGGTTCATGCAGTTGATATTTTGGAAACTGCTAACGTGGTGGCGACGCTGCCGATCGCTTTGCAAGGGTGTCAGCGTGCGATCGCCACAACTGCTCGTGTCCGCGCCTTGTCTGCTGTGCTGGAACACCCCCGCACGGCACTACCCTGGTTGATAACGGAGCCGGGGAAAGCAACGGCCCTGATTTTTGGCCCAGAATACAGAGGGCTGAGTAATGAGGAATTGAACTATGCCCAGCGCTTTGTCAGCATTCCCTCAAGTCAAAACTATCCATCGCTGAATCTAGCCCAGGCAGTGGCAATTTGCTGTTATGAACTCTGTATGTGTGCGCAGTCGGGGCAATTGAGTGACATCACACCGGCAACGGGGGAGTATGCCTCATTGGACGTTTTGGAGGGGTATTACCAGCAACTAGAAGCCATGCTGCTCAAAATTGGTTATCTTTACCCCCATACAGCAGCTAGCAGGATGGAAAAATTCCGGCAGATGTTCAATCGCGCCCAGCTGGCAAATGCGGAAGTGGCGATGCTGCGGGGGATTTTGACTCAGATAAAATGGGCACTACAGCAGGATAGGGACTAGCCTCTAGCCCCTAGCTTGCTCAAACTCGATTTTTCTTGAGGAATTGTTATAAATCATCTCGACCCAAATGCCAGTTGTGAGTAAGGATTAATTGTAGTAATAGGGTGGTTGAGGAGTTAGGTGTGGAACAACAGCCGTCTGTAACTCAGTCGATAGTGTCAGAAGGTCTACCGCTGCCAGAGTATGGTCACAGAAATGGTTCAGTACGGGGTCAAAACGGGGAACTTCCCTATGGTCACCGCCAGCAACAACGAAGAAGTCAAGATACAGTTAGGATTCAACGGGATCACACTCAGCCCAGCCCCCCGGTAACGGCTCCAAAGGAGGCTACGAAGTCAAGCTCAATCGGGGTGACACCGCCCCAGTCGCCAAAAAGGCGAACCCAGCATCGGCAGCAATTGCGCGTAGCGCATGCTACGCCAACGCGATCGCGCTCAATGACGCTGGGTTTGTATAGTCTGCGGCTGCTGATTTTGGGGGTTGGGATTGGTGCGATCGCTGGAGGGCTGTTTTCAGTTTTGGACCCCACCAGTCGGATTACGTCCGCCTATTCTGTCACTGTTGAAAAGACGCAGCAAGAACCGGCAAATACTGCGGTAGTTCATGATGCCTTAAAGCTGAGTCATGAAATTATGCAATTGAAAACAGGCGTGCAGCAGTTGGCGGCTAAAAATGTCGGTCTGATGCCTGGAATCTTATTTGTTGATCTGGATACCGGCGCTTACGTGGATGTGAATGGCTCCTCCACCTTTGCCGCTGCCAGCATGATTAAGTTTCCAGTTCTCGTCGCCTTTTTGCAGGATGTAGATGCCGGGAAGATTAGCCTGAATGAAATGCTGACCTTAAAGCCGGAGATGATTGGTGGCGGCTCCGGCTCTATGCAATACCAACCCCTGGGGACGAAGTTCACTGCCCTGGAAACAGCAACCAAGATGATTACGATCAGCGACAATACGGCAACCAATATGCTGATTGCACGTATGGGCGGTGCAGCGGCTCTGAATCAGCGGTTCCAGAGTTGGGGGTTGAACCTAACACAGCTGCGCAATGCGCTGCCGGATTTGTCAGGGACTAACACCACAAGTCCGAGGGATTTAGCGAATTTGATGGCAATGGTAAATCATGGGGATTTGATTTCGCTGACGTCGCACGATCGCTTCCTGGATATCATGCGGCGAACAGAGATAGACACTTTGCTACCAAGAGGTCTGGGACAAGGGGCTAGAATTGCCCACAAAACTGGTGATATAGGAACGCTTGTGGGAGATGTGGGTTTAGTTGATCTGCCCAGCGGCAAGCGCTACATCGCAGTGGCAATGGTAAAACGCCCCCACAACGATAGTCGCGCTCAAGAATTGATTCGCCAAATCTCTCGTGCTGCTTACCAACAATTCAATCAACGCTCATAGGTGTGAGTTGGTCGAGAGTTTGCCAGATTTGCTGCAACAGAGGCTCCAATCCGGTGTGGGCAACCCCTGAGATCAGGAAAACTGGGGCGTGGCTGAGCTGACTCAACTCAGCGGCGATCGCATTTATATTCTGCGTTTCCAAATCAACCGCATCAATCTTGTTAAGCGCTATGATTTGGGGACGCTCTGCTAAGCCCCGCCCATAGGCAGTCAATTCCCCCTGGATTGTGTTATAATCTGCCACGGGTTCAGCAGAAGTACTATCAATCAGGTGCAGCATTAAACGGGTACGCTCAATGTGGCGCAAGAAGTCGTGACCCAGCCCAGCTCCCTGGTGGGCACCAGCAATCAATCCAGGAATATCAGCGAAAACGCTGCCATCGCCGCTAGGTTTACGCACCACCCCCAAATTCGGGATCAGGGTGGTAAAAGGGTAGTCTGCCACTTTTGGTCGTGCTGCCGACAAAGCCGAAATCAGGGTAGATTTACCGGCATTCGGAAGCCCAATAATTCCGACTTCCGCCAACAGCTTCAACTCCAGCCGCAACCGTCGTTTTTCCCCCGGCAACCCTGGTAGGGCATACTCTGGAGCGCGGTTGCTATTGCTCAAGAAATACTTGTTTCCCAGTCCTCCCTTACCCCCCTGGGCGACACAGAAAGTCTGCTTTGGCTCGACTAAATCGCCCAAGAGTTCACCAGTTTCGGCATCATAGACGACAGTGCCGCAGGGAAGTTCAATCTCGCGATCGCCACCTGCTGCCCCAGTGCGATTATTCGGTCCGCCGCGAGCACCGTCTTCTGCTTTGAAAAAATGGTTGTACCTGAAGTCAAGCAAGGTTTGCAGGTTTTCCAAGGCAACCAGAATCACCGAACCGCCCCGCCCGCCGTTCCCACCAGCTGGCCCACCAGCTGGCACATACTTCTCGCGGCGAAAGGCGACAATCCCATCGCCACCCTTGCCAGCTTCAACTTCAATTTCGGTCTGATCAATAAATTGCATAACACTTAAATTTAGCTCTGGTTTTAGTTTCGCAAGCTGTAAACTAAGAAACCGAGTGGCTTACTTAGGGATGCTTTTGTGACTCCACCAGAATTTGGACTCTTCCTGATCTCAATCCTAGCTAGCGTCGGCGGGCAGTTCTTTTTGAAAGCCGGAGCCTTGAAGCTGGGCAAAGTCAATGCCAGTAATGTGAGCAGCCATCTTTTAGGTATCCTTACCACCCCGGAACTGCTGGCTGGTCTGACGTGCTACGGTCTGGGGGCGTTTGCCTATATTCTGCTGTTGACGCGCGTCAAACTCAGCATTGCTGGTCCTGCCGTCGCCTTGGTCTACGTCTTCTCAGTGCTAGTAGGTTACTTCGTGTTTCGGGAATCTGTTCCTTTTAGTCGTGTGGTGGGCTTGGGGCTGATTATCTCCGGCGTTGTGTTGGTGATCTGGAAAAATTAATTGATTTCAATCCCTAATATTTCAATCCCTAATAGGGATTTGTACAGAACCACCACCCCCACGATAAATACACTAGCATATTCGCGCATGTGTGTTATAGCGTGGGGATGCTTGGAGTTGAAGCCTAAACTAGTTGTTGCGAACTATTAGACAATGTAGGCAGGTTAGCGGC
>CAXUIG010000358.1:0-5569 GCA_964250845.1 uncultured bacterium
CCCTTCTTCTACCCCCCACCTCAATAGGTAATTTAAATGTGTTTGAGCTTATACCCCTAAGCGTTAGCGTGGGAAAATGTCAAAATGAGGGAAGATGACTGAGACAACACAAACCATGAGCAACATCAAGCAACAAATTGAACAAGAGATAGAACAGGCTCGTACCGTCTGTGATACTACGGGCGGCACATCAGGTGAGTGTGCGGCAGCTTGGGATGCTGTAGAAGAACTGCAAGCAGAAGCGTCCCACCAGCGGCAAACCAAGCCGAAGAGTTCCTTCGAGCAATATTGTGATGACAATCCTGATGCCGCTGAGTGCCGGGTGTACGACGACTGATTAGAAGAGATTAAACTGGTGGTTTTTCTGTAAGTCACCGAATTGGCAAGCAACCAGGACGCTTTCTCAAGTGTCCCGTGTTGCTTTTTGTCTCAAGGAGCGTTGGATTACACAAGCTATGCAAAACGAAGTCTGGTTTCGCCCTCTAGTCTGGATGGACTACCGACTAGGGCTGTTATTCACACTTATTATTCCCCTGATTCTGCTACTAAGTGCGTTTGTGCAAAAAGCAGAAGGGATTCAACGCTTGTTAACTATTTACTGGCGAGTAGCAAGTCTGGTTGCGATCACAATTTACCTGTTTATTGCCGCCCTGCCGGTAGGTTTTATTTCGGGGCTGATGGCGAACATCCTGGTTCCACTCTCGCTGTGGTTCTGGGTGGATCTCAACGAAGAAATTGAGGATCAGCCTGGGGGGGCTTTAAAGCTAGCTTTTAACTCGTGGCGTTGGGCCATAACTGTTTATAGTACTTTGGGCGCACTCGCCCAGGTGCCTTTTTTGCAGTGTGCTGTATCCACAACTGCGATCGCCACCCCGTTTTGTCGTGTCTGGTTAGAGCCGCCGTCAATCTTTAAAGCGTATTTCCATCCTAATACTAGCCCCCAGTCCCTGGGCTTTTTCGGAATAGTTGGCTTGATCATATATGTGATGTGCTTGATTTATTTTGTCTTAGTCAAGCTGGGCAAGCAGGGACGGTCTGCAATACCACAATAAAGGCGAGCTGAGATGAATAATTCCGTTGGGAAGCGTCTGGAAGAATACACCGCCAAGAGTTCGCACGAAGTTCTGCTTGTGACAGTGGAAATTGATGGAGAGGAAGACCAAATTGCCATATTCAAAGGTTTTTCCAGTTCCTTAATGCGCCCAACGGCGTTTGACCCAGACGTGCCAGTACTGCCAGATCACGCTCATATTATCACAATTGACCGCGTAGCGAGTCCCTACAATCCCCAGTCTCCTCGTTATATCCAGCAAGGACTTACCTGGGAGACTATTCAACCGCTGTTGTCATCAGGGGTTTAGCTTACACACTTGAAACGCGCAGCACAACCAAAGATGCTATCCTCCAAGCGTGACGTTGTGTTATGTGAGGAATAGAGAAATTATGGCCACATCTCCTGCTGGGATCCAAGGCGCTGCTAAAAGTACAGAATCTGGCTGGTATGAGCGATCGCAGCTTTCCCCCGAGTTGACCCATTCTGCTCAGGGGCTGGGTGTAGCCGCAGGCGGCATGGAGCCCCTCGCTCTGCCAGCGACCCCCTTATTTGGAACTGATGGCATTCGCGGACGAGTGGGAGAGTTACTGAGTGCTCCTCTGGCGTTGCAAGTGGGCTTCTGGACAGGTGTCGTGTTGCAGACTAAGTCTTCCACCCCAGGACCTGTAATTGTGGGACAGGACTCTAGAAACTCCAGCGATATGTTGGCAATGGCCCTGTGTGATGGTCTGGCTGCCTCTGGGCTGGAGGTTTGGCACCTGGGGTTATGCCCCACCCCCTGCGTCGCCTATCTCACCAGCGTTAGTAACGCGGTGGGTGGGGTAATGATTTCTGCCAGCCATAATCCGCCAGAGGATAATGGTATTAAGATGTTTGGGCCGGATGGTGCTAAGTTACCCCAGTTGTTGCAAAAACAGATTGAGGCAGGTCTACGGGGCCGAGAGGTATTTTCAGTCTCCCCCAGTGCCAAGGCACGGTACTACAAGCTACCAGAGTTAGTGGGGGATTACGTAGAGTCGCTGAAAAGACCGCTCTCTAATGCCCTCAATCTTCAGGGAATGCGAATTGTTTTGGATCTGGCTTGGGGAGCGGCAGTCAGGTTGGCACCGGCAGTGTTTAGGGAAATGGGGGCGGAGGTGATCTGCTTGCATGACCAACCGGATGGCGATCGGATTAATGTTTTGTGTGGCTCGACCGACCTTGCCCCTCTCCAAGCCGCCGTCGGGCAGCACTCAGCGTGCTTGGGATTTGCTTTTGATGGCGATGCTGATCGCGTTCTGGCTGTCGATGGTCAGGGCAGACCCGTCGATGGGGATTACATCCTCTACCTTTGGGGTCAGACATTGAAGACGGCGCAACAGCTGCCTGGACACCTAATTGTTTCCACTGTAATGGCTAACCTTGGCTTTGAGCGTGCTTGGGATAAACTTGGTGGCAAGCTGATTCGTACCCCAGTCGGCGACCAGTACGTTCAAGAGGAAATGCTACGAACTGGGGGTATGCTGGGTGGTGAGCAATCGGGGCACATCCTCTGCCGCCACTATAGTGTGACTGGCGATGGTCTGTTGACAGCTTTACGCTTGGCAGGTTTGGTGCAACAGGCTGGTACTTCCTTATCTGAACTAGTGGATCAAAGCTTTCAGAAGTACCCCCAGCTGTTGCGGAATGTGCGAGTGGAAGAGCGCGACGCCCGGTTGGGCTGGCAACAGTGTGATGCTTTGGTTAGTGCGATCGCCACAGCCGAAGCAGCAATGAGCGACCAAGGACGAGTTTTAGTCCGAGCGTCTGGCACCGAACCTGTGATTCGAGTTATGGTGGAAGCCGAAGATGCCTTCCTCGCCCACCACTGGGCCGAACAGCTGGTAATAGCCGTCCAGCAACACCTTGGCTAAAACTTTTCTGAAAACACGCTTTGCCCGACCGGATAACCGGGCTTTTGTGTCATGATTGCAAAGTAGACGAACTATCGGTTTCAGACCAGAGGAAACCCGTTATGGCCCTTAGATTAGGCGACACGGTACCCAACTTCACTCAAGCTTCCACAGCAGGCGAAATCAATTTTTACGACTGGGCAGATAACAGCTGGGTTGTGCTTTTCTCCCACCCCAAAGACTTCACCCCGGTTTGCACCACTGAGCTGGGCGAAGTAGCTCGTCTCAAGCCGGAATTTGACAAGCGCAACGTCAAGGCACTGGCTCTGAGTGTTGATGATGTCGATTCCCACAAAGGCTGGGTCGGTGATATTGAAGAAACTCAGGGCGTGGGCTTTAACTACCCTATCCTGGCAGACCCGGATAAAAAGGTTTCTGACCTTTACGACATGATCCACCCCAATGCCAACGATACTTTGACAGTTCGCTCTGTCTTCATCATTGACCCTAACAAGAAACTGCGTCTGACATTTACCTACCCCGCCAGCACTGGGCGCAACTTTGACGAAATCCTGCGGGTAATTGATTCGCTGCAACTGACTGATAACTACAGCGTTGCAACTCCAGCAAACTGGACAGAAGGAGGAGACTGTGTGATTGTTCCCTCTATTAAAGACCCGGAAGAGCTGAAGCAGAAATTCCCCAAAGGTTACAAAGAACTCAAGCCCTACTTACGGATGACCCCTCAACCGAACCAGTAGGAGCGGATCAAGCGCGGGTGTGGGGTGTAGGGTGTAGGGTTTTCGCCCACACCCCACAGCCCACACCCCGTTCTCGGTCACGCTGTTTTCCATATTTGGTAACGCGAGGTGTGTTCGCGCTCGTCTGAAAACCGCTATAGCTTAGGGCAGCTCAGGATGGATATCAAAAATGGCTTTGTAGGGACGGTTGGGAACACACCACTGATTCGGTTAAACAGCTTTAGTGAAGAAACTGGGTGCGATATCCTTGGCAAGGCTGAGTTTCTCAATCCAGGTGGCTCCGTCAAAGACCGGGCGGCGCTTTACATGATTGAAGATGCCGAAGAAAAAGGCTTGCTCAAACCGGGCGGTACGGTGGTAGAGGGAACAGCTGGTAATACTGGTATTGGTCTGGCTCATATTTGCAACGCCAAAGGCTATAAATGCCTGATTGTGATTCCTGACACTCAGTCGCAAGAGAAGATAGACGCCTTGAGAACCCTGGGAGCGGAGGTTCGCACTGTGCCATCTGTGCCGTACAAAGACCCAAATAACTATGTGAAGCTCTCTGGCAGACTGGCGCAAGAAATGGAGAATGCCATCTGGGCAAATCAGTTTGATAATTTGGCGAATCGGCGAGCCCATTATGAAACCACTGGAGCAGAAATTTGGCAACAGACAGATGGCAAGATTGATGCTTGGGTAACGGCTACGGGGACTGGAGGCACCCTGGCTGGTGTATCGATGTATCTCAAACAAAAAAATCCGGCGATCAAAACGGTCTTGGCAGATCCAATGGGCAGTGCGCTCTACAGTTATGTCAAAACGGGTGAAATCAAGTCAGAAGGCAGCTCGATCACAGAAGGCATTGGCAATAGTCGCGTGACAGCAAATATGGAGGGTGCTACCATCGATGATGCCATCCAGATTGATGATGCTGAGTGTGTGCGGGTGGTCTATAGACTGCTCAACGAGGAAGGCCTCTTTGTGGGTGGTTCCACGGGAATTAATGTGGCAGCGGCGGTGGCACTGGCTAAGCAGATGGGGCCTGGTCATACGATTGTCACTATTCTCTGCGATAGCGGTGCCCGTTATCAGTCGCGGCTATTCAATCGGGAATGGCTGGCAGCAAAAGGACTCTTGCCGGATTAGACGATCTAAGACACGGATATTCCAAAATTAGCCTTGAGTTGAGACAGAAGCTTAGGAATACATTCACCATGAATCACAGACCCATGCATTGTTGCTAGATACTTAATTGAAAGATTTTCTATTGCCTCAATCCCTCGGGAGAATGTTTTACCTTCAACCATAAATCCTAATTTACGTTGAAAATTGATGATTTCCTCTGTTAAATCTTCATCGGTAAGCGGCACATCAAATTGATTAGGGTGCGCACCCAAATCAGAACAAAAAAGCACACTTTCTTGTGGCTCATAAAATAAGCAACCCTCCCAACCGTGAGGAAAATGAGGAGTCTCAATCAGCACTATTTCCTTGGTTCCTAGAGAAACACTTTCATTATTCTTAAGTACTGCTGCTTTTATTTGAGTAATATCATCAATGTTAGATCGATTTATTGGACTAACTAGAGGCACCGCTTGAGGAGCAGCTTCAAGCCACTGGTTTAATGCTCCGCATTCATCGGCCTCCAGATGGCAGAAGGCAATGTAGCGAAGTTTTGAAGGATCGCATACTGATGATACTAATTTATAAGTTAAATCGAACCATTTCGCTCTTCCTGTATGAATGAGCATGGGACTCTTATCAAGGAGCAAGAATTGACTAAAAACAAATGTTTTGTTAGAGGAAATGGATAATTTAAATATGCCAGGAATTATTTGATCAATTCTAGTGAACATTTTTATCCTTCAAAATGAACTACCGTTGTGGGGTGTGGGGTG
>CAXUIG010000359.1:0-5566 GCA_964250845.1 uncultured bacterium
TCAGCATGAAATGGCACATCAGTCAAGGGTCAATAAGGCGGCATCAGCTACCAATCTACTAACGTTTTATGTTACAGACTGCGTTTATCTTAGTGCCATTCGGGTCCGATATCAGTTTTTCATAGGCTGTTTCACTGACTACTGGCTAGCATTTGCTTTTATTACCCATCCTAGCTGCGCCCATCTGCATCCTGCCCTGTATAGCTTCTCAACCAGGACACCATACCCCTTTAAAGGCAGTGACCACTTGCATCCGCTAGAACCAGAACAGCCAGGTTTTAGTGCTCGGTAGATAGAACAGGACATCGTTGTCAGCGGCTGTTGGCTCAAAGGATTCATCCAGGGTTAGCTTGGCTTTGTGCCCCTGCTGATAGACAAATTTACGACTGACTTGATGTTCAGTCGCTAGGTGACTGACGGGCTTCGATTTTGCCAGCACCTCAATCGCGAGCTGCTGGCGAATATCAGGGGCGAGGCTGGCTGCAACTGAAAGGCTTGGACTCATGCTTTGCGTTCAATTTGGGGTGATCACGACAAGCATTCAGACTAAACTGATCGCGCCAAAAGTGTTACCCGTAATTGAACCATGCCGAATTTAGTGGTGGCATCAGGTGACATAGGTGTTTACGCAAAGAGTGAAAAACTTTAATATTCTAGCGAGCGCTGGGTTTGTGCCCCCAAAGCTTAGCGGTTGGTACCTACACTTCACCAAGACTATCGGTTTGAACACGGAAGTCAGTCATAGATGGCAACGACCTCAAGCTCAACAATTTCTCCGGCATGGGGTTTCTTGACCATGTTTAGTATATCCGCCCACCAACTAGAATTAATCAGCCAGTTCTTCCGGGTGCGACTTGAGCTGAGATTTAATTAAGGGAGCCTTGGGAGCGAGAAAAAATCCGATCAAACTCGCAAATAGGATTGGCGTTAAAGGACTGAATCCGGTCAGTTTTGTCAAGAGCAAAGTTGTACTTACAGGCGTTCGCGTCACTGCTGCATTTAGGGCTGCCATTGTACAAATCATCGCCAGAACAGGATTCAGCCCAGGAAGTAAAATAGCAATGGCTTTGCCCACGCATGCGCCAGTCAAAAACATCGGGATGATAAACCCACCGCGCCATCCACCTGTAAGTGTAAAGCTGACAGTAACCAACTTGGCACCAGCAACAGCCAAGAGGAAAATAGCAGGAAAGTTGCCAGTAATGACTTCGTTCATCTGTGCATCGCCAAAATAACGAGTCAGCGGCAAGAGTGCGGCGAAGCCGCCCAGTACTAGCCCAGCCAACGTTGTCCGAATATAAATTGGTCCTGGAATCACGACAAACAGGCGATCGCAGGCTCGAAAAATGCCCATAAACAACCACCCGACCACGGCTCCTACAATCCCAAACAGGATCGCCAAGGCAAAATCGTCAATGTTGTCTAGGTGGTATTGGGGAAAATGCCAGGTTGGTGCAATTCCCAGATGGGTAATTAGTGCAAAGACCACATACCCAGCGCAACTCGAAACAATGGCTGGCAGCAATGCTTCGTAGTACTCCAAAATGTGTTGATGGTGTAGAATCTCCAGTGCGAACATGGCACCGCCAAGGGGTGAGCCAAATAGGGCTGTGAAGCCTGCAGCCATACCGGCAAGACTCATAGTTCTAAGAGCTTCGCCCTCAATTCTCAGTCGGTCTGCCAACCAAGTGCCAAACGAGCCTGTTATCTGTACAAGGGGTGCTTCTGGACCTGCACTTCCTCCGGCTGAGATGCTTGCAAGGGAAGCCAGAATCATGGCAGGATTTTTTCGAGGATCGAGGCGTCCACCGCGAAAGTGGATATTATCGACAATCACAGCAATTTCACCAGGATTTCCTAGGAAATGAATCACTAAGCCGACAACCAAACCGGCTAGCGGCATCACTATCAGAAGGCTAGGACCCTCATACACTTGCAGTCCACGAGTCATCCCTTCTAGGACGTACCAGTACAAGCCAGCGAAGAGACCACTCACAACTCCGACGATAATCCAGGGCAGAACTAAGCGTGAGATCACCAGTGGATTTCGCGCCGCTAGGCTAGAAAGTCGAGAAAATCTCGCAGGTTTTGTTTGAGCGGTGGTGTGGGGTTTTTGTGGTGGCACTGCCTGTTCCCTAGTTAGCGTAATGAAACGAAGAATACAGAAGTACGCTCAATATGGATTCCAGGGAGATCTAAAAGAGCAGACACTCAAGAAGGGCTGAAAGTAAAGCCTTACCTCGCGCATCGAGCATTATGAACGAATTCAAAAAAGCCCAGATACAGCGGCAGCTTGGCTTGAGAAATGCCTCGATGTGGTCTTAACCATGAGCGCAGGAGAGACCAGAAGCCTTCCCAGAGTGTTGACATGCACTTCGTGAAAACCATCACCATCCTCCGGAACGGGCATACTCTCCTTGGGCGTGGCATACGATGAAAGTGCTGATACCCCCATTCCACCAGACGAGCGTAAATCCTATATTCATCAGTGTAGATCAGAGTTCTGGGGACAATTCTGATGAGGGTTCTGGGGACTCAGGTTTGGATGTAGACTCTGCCGTTGTGTCTATATGGAAGCCATCCGACTCTAGACCAATGGCACTGACTTAAGGTGTGAGCGCACGGACACCCAGACGTGGTAAAAAAGTCTCCCAGGCGGAATTCAAGGGAATAGCGACCTAGGAGATTCAATAATCGTGCCTCTACTATGCCTAATCAAGTCGAAATTCTCTCTTCAGCAATTTACCAATAGCGTGGGTCTGCCCTTTCGGGAGTTATTGCCAGAGTCCACGATCATGGAAGCTCTAGCGGCAGAAAAGATTAGGTATCGCAACCGGCTGTTTAATCCTGTAGTGACAAGAGTGGGCATTTCTCTCGCAAGTGCTAGAAGCGGACTTTAGTTGTAGCAACGCGGTGAGTCGGGTAATTGCAAGGCTTACCAATGCCGGAGCAGATCTGCCCTCTGCTGATAAGTGGATGACTATAAATAATTACACAGCCTTCAAAAGGGGGATATCTGTCGGAGTCGGGGGATCTTTTTAAAAG
Source organism: uncultured bacterium (assembly GCA_964250845.1). GTDB lineage: Bacteria > Cyanobacteriota > Cyanobacteriia > Cyanobacteriales > Chroococcidiopsidaceae > CAXUIG01. Next base: position 3,046 of record CAXUIG010000359.1, read on the forward strand.
GCTGTGTAATTATTTCTGTCTCTGTGCTTATGCTGTTTTAGCCTTTGATTTACCTGAAAACATTGCTAGAAAACCCTTTCAGGTAAAACCCATCTTTTTGTTAGCCATCAGTCGCTGTAACCAGCGTAGAGCAGGACTTTCGGCGAAATATCGTTCAAGACAGCATACTGGGGACGATAGAGCCTTCTCAAAGGCCCGAATTTCACTTTGCCAATGTCTGATTAAGCCTTCATCGGGATTCTCCTGATCGTACTCTAGTCTAATCTTGCTCTCATGCTCAGCAATTCTTTGGGTTAAACTGCGAATCGTCTTTCTATGATTTTTCTTGCCCATACCTGGAAAAGATACCGGGTCCAGTGATATTAGCAGGGATGCTGTAGCAAACATCCCTTCTTTTCATCTGAGTTAGTTAGCTGGCTCGCAATTCCTGCGTTATTGCTTCAATCGCCTCTGCCGGAACTTCCTCTAGTTGTAGCTTGGCCTTAATTTGAGCCCTGAGCCAAGAAAGAGGCTGGTCTTTTCCGTTAACCTTCTGAGCCACTTCAAGCGCCTTAGCAATCTTCCGAGCTGGGCGTAGTTGTAATTTATCAATGTCCACCACGCCTGCTAAAAGCTCCTCTAATGATGGCTTGCCAGGGGCTGGGAAGGATAGCTCAGCGCCTGGCGGCAACAGCAGCAGCGGCTTGATCGAAGCTTCAAGCAATTGTACTGAGCTAGAAATTGTATCAACTGATAACAGCCAAGGGTCGGGTATTTCTTCAACCTCAACCGATGAAGTCGCCGCTGCTAGAACTCCAGGCAGTAGCAGTAGAGGCAACTGAGTCGGGTGCTTTGGTGCGTTGAAGTGGGCTCTAGGTAGCACTTCGATTGCTGGCACTTCATCGACTGATAACAGCCATGGCTCAGGTATTTCTCTAACCTCAAGCAATGAAGTTGCCGCTGCTAGAGCTTCAGTCTCGAGTGTTGAAAATCTGCCTGATTGAACTGGTTGCGTTATCTGCCCTAGTCCGCTAACGAAGTCCAACACCATGATCAACCCAAAAGCGATCGCCAGGTTTTCGATTAATGCGCTCAGTACGTCTTGCATTGCCATTGTCGCCAATCCTTTTTGTTGATAGTCCGGCGTGTAGAGGGTGCCGGGGTTTCGTTGAGACTGGAAGCTGTAGCGATCGCCTCACTTGATAACTAATATAACACTGATAACAGCAGTTGTCAAGTGGGTGATAACAAGCTTGCCTTGACTCTGGTAGGGTTACATCAAGACAGCACTAAACTGAAAATGCTGATAACAGGTGAACTAAGCAATTAAGGTGCTATAATATTGATAACCTTGATAACATTAGCATCAATGGCTAACCCGTTTGTATCTGGGCGCGTTCCCCCTGCACTGCATGAGCGCCTAGAGGAATATTGCCAGACGACAGGATTGACTAAATCGGAGGTGTTAGTCTCGGCCTTGTCTGCTCATCTGGGCGTAGAATCACCCGATAACAGAAAGAAGACGCGACCTGTTGACCTGAAAACTGTTGAGGGGCTCTTAGCGCCCCTCAGATTGCAATTGTTATCACTTGAAAGCAAAGTACACAGCATGATGGGAAAGCCCTGATCGCTCGGTGCGATCGCACCCTAAACTCTAAAGATTAAACCCGGATGATGGCACACTCAGACGGGTCTAGAGCCTGGTAACTAAAGGCATCCAGCAACTCATCCGACCCTGGCACCCTCGAAGAAAGATTTTCAATTAGCAAAATCCAGTGTTTATCAATGCTCAGATCTCTTCGGACAGCGGCAAATTCCGGTGAAGCAATCGTCTGGTGATTTTTTAAAGCGAACCGTTCAATGTTTGAAGGGAGTACAGCGATAGTCTGCCCTGGTTGACTTGGAGATGGGCTAAGTCGAATCAGTTCTCCTGTAGTCAGGACAAACCTCAACCAAGACTCTCCTGATTCAAGGTCAGGTACATTGCGAGCATACCGTCTGGTGCGCTCGGGTAAATGCGATTGTAATGCTGACTTGACTTCTGTTAGGGTAGGGTAGGGAGCTGCTAAATTCATCGTTCTAACCCAGTGATAGAACCATTGTTCCATCGGAGAAATCCCTGCATGGTTCGTAAATTCAATCCATTTGCGCGGCTGCCCATCTGCCGGGGGTGGTCCTACCAAGTTTTCAAATTTTAAATTTACCATCAAAGCTCCCTCAATCCTGACTCAAATTGATCATCGCACATTTGTACGGCTCGTCGATAGCGCCGTAAATTGCATCGGTCATGATCGTTTGGGTTGGCAAGTTGTCTGGCTCGACCAAGAGCACCCAATGTCTGTCAATACTTAGATCCTCACGCATACAGTCAAACCCTGGTAGCTGAATTTCCTGCAATTTTGAGTCGGCTAGAGGAGCATTAGCACTCACGTCAACAGCTACTCGCAAAACTACGCATTCAATGTTTTCTACTCTCAGAATGCAATCTCAGTAGATCGAAAACTCACTTTGAGACAAGCGATCGCTGTCAAATCCCCTCTGA
>CAXUIG010000360.1:0-5545 GCA_964250845.1 uncultured bacterium
GACATCAGGTAATCTTTTACATTTATCACTTTACCATTACTATGCAGGAGTACCATAATTTGATTGTTCCAGATGCCTCGAGTAATCCATACTCTACACCCAACAATGCTTCAGCCTTTCTCATGCCCGATGGTCAAACACTTGAGCAATTTGAACCACTAGCACGCTGTACAACAGGACGGTCGGTTTATGGGTGGCGTAATCCCTGGGGTGGGGTTAATATTTATGGTGATGGGATCAAAGGCACGCACTTCGGTTCTGGCCTGTCTGCGATTGGTGGCTCGATTCGCCGAGGTGAACTTACGAACAATCAACCGCTCCACCACGCCTTAAAAGTTGTGATCTGGGGGAAAAAATACCTTTACTACTCTGCTGCTGTGCCAGGGTATCGTTGGCCTGCCTACATCGCTGACGCGAATGCAGCTAATCAATATCACGGGCCTAATCCTAATCTGGTGCAAGGGGCTCTTTTGGCAATTCCCCCCAGCGTTACCCAAGCAAGTTTAAATCTGCAAACACCAGCCGCTCAAAAGTTGTTTTATGCCTTACAAAATTACGGTGCCTACGTGGTTGACGACGCGGGCTGGGATGCGCACTACTTCTGCGTGGAAAAAGGGGTCTTAGAGGATTTCCGCGCCACCTACGGCTACAATTTCTCTGGCTCAAGTGGAGCCTTTTATAACGACTTAATAAACCTATTCCAAGCGCTTCAAATCGTCGACAATAATGGACCGAACAACATTGGTGGAGGCGGGACTCCGCGGGCTCCCCTAGCCCCGCCAATTGGTAACTGACAATGCCTAGTCCGCTACACTGAGCTTTACCCGAGCTGATTCAATGAGTTCTGGTTAGATTGAGGTTCCTCAATATGGCATCAAAAGCCTTGATAGGCTACCTCTGGCTGAAGCTAACTCCTCTAACGCCACCTGTGTGCACGCTAGTTTCCGATGGGCGGTGCCAGGGAAGCCAGCGGAGTCCCGCCTCCACCAATGCTATTAGAGCCATTATTGTCGACGATTTGAACTGCTTGGAATAGCTTCATTAAGTCGTTATAGAAAGCTCCACTTGAGCCAGAAAAATCGTAGCCGTAGGTGGCGCGGAAATCCTCTAAGACCCCTTTTTCCACGCAGAAGTAGTGCGCATCCCAGCCCGCGTCGTCAACCACGTAGGCACCGTAATCTTGTAAGGCACTAAATAGCTTTTGGCCAGCTGGTGTTTGCAGGTTTAAACTTGCTGCGGTAGTTCCAGTCGGAATTGCCAAAAGAGCCCCTTGCACTAGCTTAGGATTAGTGCCGTAATATTGATTAGCTGCATTCGCGTCAGCAATGTAGGCAGGCCAACGATATCCTGGCACAGCAGCAGAGTAGTAAAGGTATTTTTGCCCCCACAGAAGAACTTTTAAGGCGTGAGGGATGGGCTTGTTGTTCGTAAGTTCACCTAGGCGAATCGAGCCACCAATAGAAGAAAGGCCAGAACCCAAGTGCCCGCCTTTTATACCGTCACCATAAATATTAACCCCACCCCAGGGATTACGCCACCCATAAACCGGCCCTCCTGTTGTACAGCGTGCTAGTGGTTCAAATTGCTCAAGTGTTTGACCATCGGGCATGAGAAAGGCTGAAGCATTGTTGGGTGTAGAGTATGGATTACTCGTGGCATCTGTAACAATCAAATTATCAGGTACAGGTAGCGATATGTTCATAGATTGCGTCCCTGTACAACGCCCTGAACCGAAACTACCAGGGCCATACACTGGACGGAGAGGATCGCTGGCATTTACCTTGTAGAAGTATTCCTCATCCCCCGAGACATAATTCGCCGGTTGAATGTTCGCTGGTGTGTAAACCGCTCCCGACCCGATGGGCATATTCCATATAGACGTGGATGCGAACGGCCACAAAAACTTGTCACGTGTGCTGGGGACTGACTGGGCAATGGCGTTGGTGGCGACGCTTGTGGTGCCGCCCCTATCACCATTGTTTGAGAACCAAGTGCCTGTACTGCTCCTAATGTAATCAGAACTGCCGCGATTGATTTGAACCGAGGTGAGAGCACTTAGTGAGTGACAATTTCCTAGAGCCAGACCGAGAATGGCACTGGCTGCAAGTCCAAGTTGACTACTATGAATAATACGCATAATACCCTTTAACCAGGTTTATGCTTGAGCTTAGGCCCCAAAAGTGAAGAATTAGGGAAGAAAAAGAATTATTATAGGCGTCGCTGCTGACCGTATTGTTCAGCTTTCTGTAACAGCTTCGCGACATCAGGGCTGTTCAATTCAAGTGAGCGCTGTGGAAGAAACAACCCTCGTAAACCATAACTGACTAGCCCCATGTACTCTCTTAAATTGAGAAAGGCTTTGGCCTTAAAACCCCATTTATATGGAAGTTTACTTGTGTAGGGAATGACTGTAAAACCATGAGCGCGGAAAGTCAGTAATGCTCGCATCATGTGTGGCGGATCAGTAATCAGCAGAATTCGCCCAATCCCCTGTGGGTGTAGTATGGCTGCCGTAAACAGAGCATTTTCCTCTGTTGTTAAAGAACAGTTTTCACCATCTAGCACTTGATTAGGAATGCCTCTTTCCTCCAGTAGCTGTATTATTCTGACGGCCTCTCCCCCAGCACTAACAAAAATCATCGGTGCTCGCCCTTGTCGCCAAAGTTCAGCAGCAACATCGACTCGGTTTCGATTAATTTCTGCTTCGCCTCTGCCCAGCACTACAATTGCATCTGCTGCTGCACCTGAATCAGTTGGCAGGAAAACAACCAGTCCTTTAGCTGCCACGGCATATATTAGCGGTAAACTAGCAATCAACCCAACCAGCAACAGAATTGCTCTTGGGCTACTCAACCTCCGTCTCCTGCGTCGATGCTGAATAACCCAGCGAAGTCCAAAAAAAGCCAAGAGTAGTAGTACTAATAGCAGAGAATTCTTCAACCAGTGAAACTGCCACCAACTGATAGACGCAGGAAATTTGGTGAGATCGCGAAAGCACAAAGGTGAGGAAAACATTACCGTCGTTTCCGCCAAAAAAGGACAGCCATCCCAAAGCCGATGAGAGGAAAAAGCAACAGGGACGTCCAACATAATAGATTAGCGTGCTACGGGCTCAAACAGTCCATCCGTGGCGAAATCCGAATCTCCCAACACCACAAGTCGGCTCAACGCTTGCGAGAGTCCGCCTTGTCCAGCAATGACGTGCCAAATCGTAATATATGAAGACACCGCCGCCATGCGCATGTATGCCGAAGAAAGGCGGTTTAGAACCGCTTGACTGAATTTTTACCAGCGAAGACCAAGGCGATGCCACTGAAACATCGCGGTTTTGGGCTAAATGCTGGGCAAGGGCTTCGATGGAAGGGTAATCGTACGCCAGGGTAAGAGAAAGTTGGCGTCCTAGCCAAACCTCCAGGTCAGCTCTAAGCGTTAACGCCGCAGTTGAATCTATATCGTACTGGGCAAAGGACTTGCGCGTGTCAATCGCCTCGACCTTTATTGCTAATTCATTTGCTAACCATTTTGCTAGCCAGGCTTTTACAAATTCGGGATTGTGGTTATCAATCATCTCTTCCCTGACGGCTAGTCCTTGCAAGCCGACCGCTTTCTGTTTGATGGCAAAGTGAGTTTGATATGCGCTATCGTACTTATAACCAGTAACTAGCCTATCACGTTTGTACGATTAAGTACAAAAGCTGGTGTAATAGTTACTCCAAGTCTTGACGCCAAAGCTGATCATTCTGGTCAGTGTTAAACCAAGCCATGTTAGGGCGAACGCACCTAAATTTATGCATATGTATTGATATTGATTGCGGTGCCGAACGAATCAAGGTGTAACGCTCTGAAGACAAACTATTAAACCAATACGTTTGCCCTGGCCGGAACGCTTGTCTTTTTCCCAGCAGATGGCTAATGCCTATGGCCCGCGACGCGAACGCGCCCAGCTATTTTCACCCCAGCAAACTCACGGTTGTCTGTCCCTCTGGGGTCAACCCCACAAGCATGAGTTCCTCAAGGAAGAAGTGTTCCACCCAGTTCTGTGTGCGCGGGTTGAAGAGAAAGCTGAGAGGAAACAATTTACGAGCTTGAGCAATTGCAGAATGTTAGAGAACGGACAATATCTTCCTCCTCAAGACTCCACGTTTTGTTGTTAAGAATTGCTGAATTTCAGCCATCTGCGACGTCTGCTACACTAGATTTGCTGTAAGGATTCAGGTGTTGAAACCCTTGCCTGGATTGCATTTCAGATCCGTACTTCTAGAATAAATAAGTTGATATTCTCAACAAGCAACGAGAAATGGCCATTCCACCGATTCTTATTGAAAATTAAAAAAAGCTGAATTATCCTCCAAACCTTTACGGGAAAAGCTTTTCAGTCATTTCCCCATTACCTGAATCCTTACGATTTGCTAGCTCAATCGATAGAACAAGCACAAGCGAAAGATGCAGCAGCAGAGGCAAGCATTCATGAAATCAAGCTCAATTGGGAGTTGCCATGAGTAATCAACCTAGGATTCCTGATGCAGAGACTCGTAAGCGATCTGTTGAAAAAATGCGGTCGGTCTGCCGCCAGTTTGATGCTTTGAACTTGTTGCTAGATCAGGCGATCGCACAGGCCGAGGCAGATATTCGCAACAGTCCGCTAACTGCTTATCGGTTGGGAAGGGTGAAGCAGTAGCTCCTTGTTCGCGTGCTCGAGCACATCGAGGAGCCATCCATCGGCGAGGACAATCCAGGATTACTTGGGGCACAAAAATATAAATCACACGGTTCGCTATACCGAACTAGCTCCTGGGCGATTCAGGAATTTTTGGAGGGATTGATTGTGTCTAACTCTAACGGCGATGAGCTTGAGACTGTCAAGCAATTACTACTGGCGATCGCCAGACGAGCTGAGGCGACAGATAGCCGAATTGACCGGCTAGTAGAGAACCAAGATCGCACCCAGCGGCAGCTAGACCAGTTCAGTGTGAAAGTGGATCAACTCACTGAAAACGTTGACATAGCCTTCCAAACTATTGAGGCACTGTCTAATAATACTGATCGCGCCATCAATGGAATTAATGACACTTTGGCTAGCGTCAATGCCGCGATAGAGCGACAGGACAGAATTTTAGATTATTTGCTTAAGCGTGATGGAAACACTAACGGTGATTAGCTTCCCAATCCAGCGGGGGTGCCTTGCTTTGTGCAGTCCAAGTGCGTCCGCCCAAAAGAGATAGCAGAAATTTTGTTTGCTCCTGAATCTAAAGAAGAGGAGTTTCGTGCTACTAACTCTTTGTCAACCGAATTACGCAGGGGTGCTTGATCAGGAAGGTGGAAGCAGGTTGGGCGAGGTCTTTTTGGATCATAAAATGCTCTAAACGCAAGCTGAACGCTGAAAAATGGAAGAAATACTTGAGCTTAAAGAACTTCTCCAAAATCAAGATTACGAGGGTGCCATGAGACTTGTTGAAGAATTAGAAGAAATGTCTAGAGATGGTATTATTGATAATATAGCAGTCCTAAATGAGTTGTAAAAAAATTAAGTATACATAAATATCTT
>CAXUIG010000361.1:0-5519 GCA_964250845.1 uncultured bacterium
CACCCCCACCCCCTCTCCGGTGCATGCCATCGACAATCATCCAAGTAAAGCAGAACTCCGGCGCTCGCATTTGAGCGCACGAAGGTTGATGGCTCAAGAAGAATGGCGGCTTCATAGCGATCGCATCTGTTCTCACCTGCAAACCTCTCCCTTGTTTGCCTCAGCTCAGACAATACTGGCTTATTTCAGCTTTCGCCGAGAACCAGACCTCAGTGGGCTATTTACAGACACCAGCCGCCGCTGGGGATTTTCGCGCTGCGTCGGTCATTCCCTGTGCTGGCATATCTGGACGCCTGGTTCGCCCCTCCAAACCGGGGCTTATGGTATTGTAGAACCCCATGCCGATGCCCTCAAGATAGAACCATCTGAGGTAGATTTGATTCTTGTCCCAGCTGTTGCTTGTGACGCTCAGGGGTATCGCTTGGGTTACGGGGGTGGTTATTATGATCGCTTACTCAGTTCAGCTCAATGGGCGTCAAAGCCTACGATAGGCATTGTGTTTGAATTTGCTTACTTGCCCCAATTGCCTGTTGACCCTTGGGACACAAAGCTGCATGGCGTCTGTACAGAGACCAGCTTCAAGCTTTTTGAGAGAAGAAGGTTGTTAACTAGTTAGTCTTTTGCTAATGTTTTCTAACAAAAGCTATAATTTATTCATGTCTTAAATGCCAATTTAAATAACAAATGTCGGGAGAAATGCCCTTTTAACAAACCAACCTCTGTAAATCAAGTTGGTCACTGTGTTAAAAAAATAACAAACATTTGTGGTTTAGGTCGTAAAGCATGAGAAACAAGTGCCGGACCAGGTTTAAAGTGCGCAAGGTATACCTTGTGCATCGGTTGATACGCCTTGGTTGACGGAAAACCTAGCTTGCTAGAAGGAAGTCAACTTATGTATTTGTTAGCGAAAGTTAGCAAAAAAGTATCAGTGATGAATTTTGAATTAAGAAGAAAACTCAAAACTCAAAACTCAAAATTTAAAACTATTGGGACGTATGTGGTACTGTTCACGTCGGCATTTGTTATGCTTTTCCCCCTACTCTGGCTGATCAGTACCGCCTTGAAATCCCCAGGTGAAAATATCTTTCAGTTCCCACCCCAGCTGTTGCCCAGTCAGCCTACGCTCCACAACTTTGTCAAGGTTTGGCAAACCAATCCCTTTAGTCAGTACCTGTTTAACAGTACCCTGGTCGCAGTGCTGACAGTGGGATTGAATCTCTTGTTCTGCTCTCTAGCGGCTTATCCACTGGCAAGGCTGGAGTTTCAGGGACGAGAGTTAATATTTAGTGCGATCATTTCCACCATCATGATTCCCTTCCAGATCGTGATGATTCCCTTGTATATTTTGACTGTCCAGCTGGGGATCAGAAACACTTATATAGGAATTATTTTTCCAGAGATCGCTTCTGCCTTCGGCATTTTTCTGTTGCGGCAAGCTTTTCAGGGTGTCCCTAAAGAAATGGAAGAAGCTGCCCGGATGGATGGGTGCTCGGAGTTGGGCCTGTGGTGGTCTGTAATGCTCCCAGCCATTCGACCAGCACTTGCAACCCTGGCAATCTTTGTCTTCATCGGCTCCTGGAGTGACTTCCTCTGGCCCCTGATTGTCATCGACCGACCAGATTTATACACCTTGCCCTTAGGAGTAGCGACGCTAGCGGGAACCTTCTCTCTCGATTGGCGACTGATTGCAGCTGGCTCCGTCATTTCCATTGCCCCAGTACTGCTATTTTTCTTATTCCTGCAACGTTACATCGTCCCCACAGAATCCGGCAGCAGCGTCAAAGGTTAGATGAGCTTTAAAAGTTGCAATTATGACTATGTGACCTCCGCTGTCTTTGTCCGTCCGGAAGCCGCTACAGTTGGCATGACGCCAGACCAAGGCTAGGGAAAAATTTTGCAAATCCCTGCAATGCCACCACACCGAGTTCCGATCGCTGTTCTACAGGCTGACGGAACAGGATGAGCAAACTATGATCAAGTTGGTGGTGGATGGAGACTCCGACCGCGTGTTGGGCGCTCACATAGTGGGTGAGCACGCAGCCGATATAATTCAATAGTTGTGCGGAAGACATTCGCAACAGAGTTACAAAGCTTGACCTCGATGCCAGAATCGGTATTCATCCGACGACTGGGGAAGAGTTTCTGACGCTGGATTGAAACTGCTAATTGCTTAATCAGTTGTCCCTTTCAGGAGCACATGATGACATTTGATTACGACCTGTTTGTGATTGGTGCTGGTTCTGGAGGGCTGGCGGCTGCCAAACGGGCGGCTAGCTACGGTGCCCGAGTAGCGATCGCAGAAGAAGATTTAGTCGGCGGCACCTGTGTCGTCCGGGGCTGCATTCCCAAAAAACTCATGGTGTATGCCTCTCACTTTCCAGCCCTGTTTGAAGCGGCAGCAGGCTATGGCTGGCATGTGGGTAAGAGCGAGTTAGATTGGCATCAGATGATTACGGCGGTGAATCAGGAAGTCCTTAGGCTCTCTGAAATGCATATACGGTTCCTGGAAAAAGCTGGGGTGGAACTGATTAAAAGTCGTGCCACGTTATTAGATCCTCACACGTTGGAAGTTGAGGGACGTATTATCACCGCCGATAAAATTTTGATTGCCGTCGGGGGGCGTCCCGTCAATCCGGATATACCTGGTGCGGAATATACCATTACCTCCAATGAGATGTTTCACCTGCCCCAGCAACCTAAGCAGATAGCCATTCTTGGGGGTGGTTATATTGGTGTGGAATTTGCCAGCATTATGAACGGACTTGGCTCCCAAGTTACCCAGCTGATCCGGGGGAATAACCTCTTGAAGGGGTTTGATGATGATATTCGCACTGGCATTCAAACTGGGATGACGCAGCATGGTATTCAAATTATCAGCAATATCGTTGGGAAAAAAATTGAGCGGGTGCCAGATGGTCTTAAGCTCACATTCTATAAAGAAGGCCAAGACACTGAAACGACGATAACGGCGGACGTGGTTCTGGCCGCCATCGGTCGTAATCCCAATATAGATGGCCTCGGTTTGGAAAATGCCGGTATTGATGTTGTCCCAGGTGAGCGCCAAGAAATGACCCCAGGGACTGGGTACACTGTCAAAAGCGCGATCGCTGTGGATGAATACAGCCGCACTAGGCAACCGAATATTTTTGCCGTCGGGGATTGCACTGACCGGATCAATTTAACACCAGTAGCGATCGCTGAAGGTCGCGCCTTTGCTGATACTGAATTTGGCCACAACCCCCGCATCACCAGTCACGAAAATGTGGCATCCGCTGTGTTCTCCCAACCAGAAGCCGCTACAGTCGGTCTGACGGAAGCTCAAGCGCGGGAAAAATTCGGTGAGGCGGTGAAGTGCTATCGCTCTGTGTTCCGGCCCATGTTCTACAGTCTGACGGGTCAGCAGGAGAAAACGATGATGAAGTTAGTGGTGGATAGCAACACTGATCGAATTCTGGGCGCTCATATGGTGGGGGAAAACGCGGCAGAGATCATTCAAGGAATTGCAATCACTCTGAAGATGGGTGCCACCAAAAAAGACTTTGATGCCACCATGGCTATTCATCCTTCAGCAGCAGAGGAGTTTGTCACCATGCGTTGACATCCTCCCCATCCACTTTGAAAATCCGCTCTGGTCGGGAATTGTTTTAGGCCGCGAATTTGATCATAAAACTATACATCCACACCCTCGAGCTGGGGTGTTTTCTTTTTTGGGTGATTGCTTATTGGCAATAAGACGTAACCGCCACTAGCCCACTTAACTTAGTGACTCTGTTTCGCGCTGCTTTTTTTCTGAGATCGCTTCCCTTAGCCACTCCGTTCGGTTCGGGAGTGAGCGCACAAATTCATCTAGCTCGGGTGGCAATCGCACAGAAATTGACCTTGGCGCCAGTGGCTCCTTGTATGGCGACGTGAATTTCGGTTTTGGGTGAGGGTTTGACATCTAATGTGTGAAATCGCGTAAGATGTGATATAATTATAATTGTAATGCCAGAGGAACAGGGCGGAAAACTCATGACCTCTGGCATAACCCGCAATTGACGTACAAGTTCACAACCAGGGCATTCACTTACAAGTTCACAACCAGGGCCTTCACTTACAAGTTCACAACTGGGGCATTCACTATGATAGCCATTTTTTCGCAAGACAAAGAATCAAACGCATCCGCAGAAGTTAACGAATATTTAGAACAGCAAGTACAAACGATCACCCAAGATATCATCCCGCCAGTCTTTCAGGGCATCCGTACTGGACTTCACTCCGTAGCCTTTCAAGTTGCCCAAAAGCTTGAGCAAGCTACAACGGCGACGGTTGAAGGCGCTATGAAGGCGGGTCAGATACTACTGAGAATGAAAAATGACCTCAAGCCCAAAGAGTATCGAATATTTCTGCTCCAACCAGGATGGACCCCAAGACTAGCCAACAAGTACATCAAGCTAGCCAAGACTTTTGAGGGATTTGAGTTGTCAAAATTGGTCAAAGTTGAACTAACCACGCTGTTTGCTTTGTGCGTAAAACACCGACGCAGCGTGGTAGAGAAGCTGCGAGAGGCCCAGGAAATAAATCAAACTCTGGTTGAGCAGTGGGTGTTGGAAAGCCGACCTCCACGCACAAAGCCGAAGCAGCAGTCTGGTCCTATCACTGGGTGGAAGCAAGATGCTGTTGGCGGTGGACGGCACTACTCGGTCAATCTCTATGATGAGCAAACCGGACTCTCAATAGAAAAGCAGGCTTCATCAGCAGGCGTGTCGCCTCAAAAGATAATAGCCGAAGCAGTTGCCTATCTAGCGCAGCGCCACAACCAGGTAGATCCTAACGAGGACACAGTGGCACAGACGCAGGAGTTTCAGGAAAATATCGCACAGATGCGCTCGGCTGCGGCGACGCGCTTCGCTTCGCCGCAGATTGAAAAAGAAAAATTGGAAATTGAAAAGCAGGAGATGGAAGCACGTCACCAGGCCGAAATTGCCAAACTGGAACAGAAGGTGCAGGAATTGGAACAAAAATTGACTGCTGGGTTTAATCAGGCATCTTCCGCTCAAGAAGATGTTGCGTCCAATCAATCAACTCCAAGTGACATCCTCCCCACCCTGCCGGAGTACCGGCGAGGATGGGGCTTCCCAACCTCACGATTAGGCATTCCTGGTTACTTCCCTTACGGGTCTTTCGCCACTTATCTAGCACAGCCTCATGACTTATGCCCCGACAGACCGACTGCAACAGGCCGTTTCCTTTGGGCAGAGTAGAAAGCGTACTTATCGTACAAATAGCCAAAAAGACTATGTACAACCGACCAAATTCGTTTTACGCACCGATGGTTTCATGCATAAAGCAATCCTTCTCGGTGCAACGCCCTACGAATTGTCATGGTTCAAAAAGCACTTCCTAGGCTATGGAGGTCCCGGCACGATGCCTGACTTTTACTCACAGAAAAGCGGGTAGCTATCACCATGTTCATTTTAATACTTTTGTAACCGTTCACGGGGGGGGTTACAAAAAAACCAGACATTAAGCTCTGGCCG
>CAXUIG010000362.1:0-5517 GCA_964250845.1 uncultured bacterium
CAGCTCGTGAAGCTCTCACACTGCCTTTCTTAGGTTTTTAGTCAAAACTCCAGTGGAGATGGTCTTGGCTAAAACACCCGAAATGGTTCGTAAAGAAATTTGGGTGCAAATACTTGCTTACAACTTGCTCCGAACGTTGATGTGGCAGGCAGTTCATCTGGCACGAGTGTCTTCCTTGCGGATTTCCTTGCAAGGTACAAGGGCAACAATTTAACCAGTTTTGCCCTGCTTTAGCCGCAGCTAAGCCCCAAGAAGGGACTCGCCTCTACGCCATCTTGTTGCAAGTCATTTGTGCTCAATTAGTCCCATCGCGTTCTGGCAGAGCCGAACCCAGAGTCATCAAACGTAGACCTAAGAGCTTTCCGCGGGATGCAGCAACCGCGCTCTGTTCTAAAAGCCAAGCTGGTTGCCTGAGACACCTTATTTCAGTGCCATTCGCCTGAGACACCTTATTTCAGTGCCATTCGTACATGGTGGACTATTGCTCATTGAACAGTAACCTTACTGTAAACTTATACTCAGGCCAAGTCCAGATGCACGGTAGTTATAGTCCGGACTGGACAGTAGATTTGGTGGATACCGGCATTAAAACCCAAACTGGAGGTCGGATCAAACGTCTTGCTCCGTACATGGGAAACGAGACTTTTATGTTGACCTGGGGAGATGGCGTTTCTGATTTGACATCCTCCCCCACTAAACCCCTTCGTGCAAAGCACTCGTGGTTGTAGTGGGGGATTCCATAGATTGCTCTACAGATTTCCTGCTTCGACCAGTCGGCTTACTCAAATGAGTTTCCTCATCTAAGCAGAGGTCGTTCTGTTCACAGGCGTTAATTCCCGCAAGAGAAGAGCGGTACTCGCTCCTAGTATTTGCAATCCCTTTTTCTTGATCTCAATTGCCGAATTATGATCGCGGTGCAACTTCAAACCACATTTCACACATTCATCAGTACGAGTTGAAAGTGATTTTTTCTGCCGATGACCACATCCACTGCAATCTTGTGAGGTGAACTGGGGTGGAACTGCTACAACAACAATGCCATGAATCTTGCCAAAGTATACCACCCACTGTAGAAAAAGTGACCAGGAGACATCTGAAATAGACTTAGCTAAATGGTGGTTTTTCACCATATTGCTCACTTGCAGGTCTTCGTAGACTATCAGATCGCTTGATCTTACCAACGACAACGCAGTTTTCACTGCAAAATCCCTTCGTTGCCTACTCACCTTCAAGTGAATTCTAGCCATTCTGTTAATGGCTTTCTTGCGGTTTTTAGAACCCTTTTTCCGTTTTGATACTTTCCTTTGTGTTCGCTTTAAAGCTTTCTCTGACTTACGTAGAAACCGAGGATTTTCTACGGTGTTGCCCTCTGAGTCGGTGTAGAAAAACTCCAGTCCTAAATCTATACCTACAACTCGTCCAGACCACTCGTGTTCCTGATTGCGCTCTACGTCTACACAGAACTGTGCGTAGTATCCATCAGCACGGCGCACTACTCGCACACGCTTAATTTGCTTTAAATGGTAGAAGTTGAGGTCACGAGTACCCACAAGCTCGAATGTACCGGCTTCAAACTTATCGGTGAAAGTGAGGATTTTACGCTCATCTGACAGTTTCCAACCACTGGTCTTGTATTCAACTGAATGACTGTGTTTCTTGAACCGAGGGAATCCCTTTTTCCCTGGTTTCTTTTTTTTGCAGTTGTCGTAGAAGCGTTTGACTGCTGCCCAAGCTCTCTCAGCACTAGCCTGACGAGCCATCGAGTTCAACTTCCCCGCCCACTCGTACTGTGAAGCCAATTCAGCACAAAGTTTGGATAGGTCATATTGTCCTACGCCACGGTTATCCATCCAATAGCGGATACAGCTATTTTGGATAAACCGCGCCGTCCTAATCATCTCGTCGATGATTTGGTACTGGTCGTCTGTTCCTATAAGTTTTGCTTCGAGTACAAGCATGGGTAGACATGAGCTTATGGCTATTATTGTACCATAATATTTAGCCAAGTGACAAAGATTTGGAGTATGTATCAAAGCTCTTGCCCGCCATTCATACCCCGCTATAAATTCGAGTACAGCGAGAATTTTAGCGGGGGATGAATGGCGGTTGAAGGTAAACTTGCATGATTTGTTAGCTTTCCATCGCGCTCATGGCAAGTTGGCTACTTTAACTGCGGTACGCCCACCTGCACGTTTTGGTCACCTTGAGCTGGATGGCGACTACATAGTGGAATTTTCCGAAAAGCCCCAGACCAGAGAGGGATGGATCAACGGTGCGTTTTTCGCTCTAGAGCCTGGGGCAGGGTAAGCGCATCTAAATTTTCAGGCGAAATCGGGTAAAGTAATACGTTAGGGTGAAAGGCAAATCTTTTCTAAAGGATAGCCCGCATGAGTCAAGGTTTTGCCGAACCGCAACCCCAGCAAGCAGCAAGACGCAGCAACACAGCCAGTGTCAGCGAAGTCAGCAAACACCTCCAGGGATACTTTAACGGGATTGAAGACCCCCGCGTAGAGCGCCGTCGTGCCCACGAGTTGGTGGACATTTTGATGATTAGTATTCTGGCAGTGATTGCGGGAGCCAAAGGCTGGGAGGACATCGAGACCTACGGGTTGAGCAAGCAAGCCTGGTTGGGGAAGTTCCTAGCCTTGCCTCACGGCATCCCGTGTCCTGATACCTAAGGCTCGAGTGTTTGAGCGCATCGACCCATCCGCCTTTGAGCGGTGTTTCCAACGCTGGGTAAATGAGTCATGCGCTGAAGACGCTTGTCGGGTGCGTCTGCTCATGCTCCCCAAAACCTCTCGCTGCTGCGGCGCATCGCTCTCAATGCCCTCAACCGTGAGCAATCCTTTCGCCGCAGTACACGTCAGAAATCGAACCGAGCCGCAATGAATGATGACTATATGCTCAAGGTTCTCGCTGCCTGCTTACCTCAAAGTGACAGCAATTCCGAACCTGTTTGTCAATAGAATTTAAGATGCGCTTACCGTGGCATATCATATTGAAGTTTGGTATAAAATTAAGATGCGTTCGCCCTGGTCCACCTGGTTTTCGTTTTGGACTATCCGATTGGTGTTCAATTTCAGGCTTTTTCTTTTCTGTTGTTTTTAGCAGGTGAGTTGATGGTGGCTTTGATGAACTTTTGCTATCCAGGTCAGAACTAACATGAAGCCTTTCTATTTCTTGTTTCAATTCCTTGATTGTTGTCTGCAACTCTCTGATAACGATCGCCTGCTCAATGGTTATTTTCACCAGTTCTTCCTTGGGCAACTGGCAAAGGCTTTCTGGGTCTAGCTATTGAGGCAGGTTTATCATAATTGCGATCTTCCACCTCAGCCGTTCCCTTTGTCAATATACTACACCTGAATCCTTACATAAATTTGTTAAATAGACTGTTAAATAATGGCGAACTCATTATTAACTGGAATAGAAAAGGTAAAAACAAGGTGACGCTGCTATTGCAATTTAAATGTATGAGAGCTTACTCCACCTTTTGATCGGTTTCACATGCTGAGACAAGTGGCATATATGTATATTCACACTTGACCTTGTACATATAAACGAATAAGATTGTATATAGTACAGGGTTGGCATCTGAGAACGCTATTTATGCAACTTGATTTAGATCAAACCTTGGTGCGGTTGTCCCGATCACAGTTTGAGATAGCAGCCTTCTGTCAACGCTGGCAGGTTTCAGAGTTTGCCCTGTTTGGCTCTGTGCTTCGGGAAGATTTTCGCCCCGACAGCGATGTGGATGTCTTGGTCGAGTTCCAGCTCGCCGCACCAAAGGGGCTATCCGAGTGGATTGCTATGCAGGATGAATTAGAAGCTCTCTTTGGGCGGAAGGTCGATCTTGTCAGTAAGAGAGCCATTCAGGAAAGCCACAACTGGATTCGCAAACGCAACATTCTCAGTACAGCGCAAGTGATTTATGGCGGCAGCTAATCGCGATTCGGAAGCTCTCCTCGATATTGTCGATGCAGCTCAACAAATTCAAGCAGTCGTACAATCGCTGACGCTCGCAGCGTTTAAGTCCAATCGCGAAAAACAAGCCGCTGTCTTGTATTTCTGCATCACTATTGGTGAGGCGACAAAACGCATTTCTCAAGCGATGCGAACTCAACACCCTGATATCCCTTGGCGAGAGATGGCGGGGCTCAGAGATATTCTCGCTCATCAATACGACCGCGTAGATTTAGCAACGATTTGGAACATTACGCAAACCAGCATCCCAGATCTGCTTTCACGCCTCGACCCCTTGCTGCCACCTGAATGAAGACATTTCTTTGATGCCTGCTGCCGACTAGCCAGAACTTATATGAGCAACGCTACCCGCTTTGACCTGACACGAGAGGAAATTATTGAGAGATATCGCCAGCGCATTGCACGGGGCGATCGCACTTGGGCAATCGGAGCGATTGTCACCGTCCCAGTTCACTCTCACTGCGGTTTTACAGCGCCGCGTGACTGGGTAGGCGCACTCAACAATATGTTGGCTGCTTTGCAGGCTATCGCCTTCTCCGTTAAGGATGGGGTTATCTCCATCCTTGATGGTGATGTTACAGTTGCGCAACTCCGTGAGGATTGTGAGGCTCAAAGATAGCAGCTGCCCGAATCATACTGACGCCGATGCGGTCTTTTACGGAAGCCGCTGGGTTCATGCCCTCCAGCTTCACGACGATTCGAGCAACACATCCTTCCGCTTGGGGAATGTTATTAAGTTGAACCAGAGGCGTATGACCAACCAATTCCGTTACATCATGAGCAATCCGCATCGTTCCACCTGATTAAAAGCTAAATGTAGTACATGGTATTCGACCGTTGGCGCTCGTCCCGTTTTTCGCACAGATCCTGTAAGGTGTAGCGCTGCAAAACTGCGATCGCTGAATCGCTCGCTTCCTGCCAGACTTCCTCAAGCACGGAATTCTCCGGTGTCGGGGAAGCTGTCTGATCAAGTGCAGCCAAGTTCTTAGTTCCCTCCAAGCAAGCGATAACTTCCAACAGCGTGATCTGACAGGGTTCGCGAGCCAACAAATAACCGCCTTTGGCCCCGCGTTGACTCCGGACTAGGCCACAGCGCCGTAGCATCATCAACAGTTGGGCTAGATAGCGGTCGGGTATTTGATCAGCGGCAGCAATTTGATCAATATGCAGGAAGTCTCCCTGCTGATGGTGGCTGGCTAGTTCTAGGAGAGCCAACAAAGCATACCGCACTTTACTGGACATTTCCATGACTATGCGATCATCCAAAGGCCAACGTAGTCTTTTACTATACTACGGTTCTCCGATCAGTTTTTAGCACTTTAGGCCAACTTTAGGCAACGATGCGCCAGACACAAACTTGTTTTTCCGGGGGTAGCTATGCAATACTTGCTTTAATCTCTAAATATTACAAAATACTGCTCGGCTTACCGTAGATTAAATCATGAGAGAGCGCGATCTTGCTCCACAGTATACCGATGTGCTTGAAAGAATCGAAGAAATTTTGCAGACGGTACGCACCGACTCTCAAGACTTCCC
>CAXUIG010000363.1:0-5498 GCA_964250845.1 uncultured bacterium
CAGCTCGTGAAGCTCTCACACTGCCTTTCTTAGGTTTTTAGTCAAAACTCCAGTTGTGTTTCCTAGCAACAAATTGGCACTGCCCCCAGCGATCGCGGCACCGAAAGAATAAGGACCGGGCGTTTGATTGCTGGCAATTGTTGAATTCAAGATTGTACCGCTGACATTGTTGTCAATGAAAAGCCCGCCGCCTAAGCCGGTGACCGCAGTGTTTTGGGCAACGGTGTCGTTTGTCATATTCAGCACAGAGCTGTAACCAACATACATACCACCCGGACCGTTAGCCGTATTTTTTGACACGCTCGAATTCGTCATGGTGATATTTGTGCCTTGTAAATAAACCCCACCGGCAAAACTTACAGACTGATTGGGAATAGTGTTGTTATCGAATGAGGATTTGTCAATCGTCGTTGTCTCGCCATGATAGGCAACATGCATCAATCCGCCGCCAAAAGCATTCGCTTTGTTATTGGTAACTTTTACACCGGATAAATTAACAGCCACACCGAAATAGCTATTCTCGCCATCTAGATAAATACCTCCGCCGTTACCGCCGTTGCCGGGGTTACCACCATTACCTGTTGCCGTGTTGCCCG
Organism: uncultured bacterium; assembly: GCA_964250845.1. Taxonomy (GTDB): domain Bacteria; phylum Cyanobacteriota; class Cyanobacteriia; order Cyanobacteriales; family Chroococcidiopsidaceae; genus CAXUIG01. Next base: position 597 of record CAXUIG010000363.1, read on the forward strand.
ACACTTCGCTGTTAACGAGGTTGAGTGCGCTTCCCAGGCTTCCTATAGCTCCGCCATTACTAGCTTGATTACCTTTAAAAACGCTGCCAACAATGGTTGTTGTGCCTCCACCGACAGAATAAATTGCGCCGCCAGCTACGTCCTGACCCGTTACTGGACCCACATTATTGGTAAAAGTACTGTTAATGACATTCAGTGTTCCCCCAATCCGGTAAATCGCAGCACCACCTTGAGTTGTGCTCGTTGTATTAGGGACATCAGTCGTATGGCCGTTTGCAAAGGTTAAATTCTGTACTGTTAAGCTTGGTGTAGATAGATTGTAATAACTTTTTATGCTCAAAATTCGAACGTTATTACCTCCACTTAAAGTCACTAGTTTTTTTCCATCAATGACAGTGTCACTCGAAATTGTCTTCTCTGAAGTCAAGACCAAAGTGTAGGGGGAAGAACCACACTTAAAGGTGATAGTTCCGCCCTGAGCTATAGCATTTGTGAAAGCGGCCTCAGTGCAGCTTGACGGTGTTCCGTTACCAACAACAGTGGTAGGGTGTGACACATTTACAGGAGTAATGGGCACAGAGGACGGATTTGAAGTCGGAAAAAGCGCCAAAGCTCGGCCTGAACTGATAAGCAAAGTTAGCAAAGGCAACACCAAAAGCTGAATATTCACAGACATAAATTTATCCTTCAGAATATTAAACCTGACTAAAAATTAGACAAATACTGTTAGCTTGCTCTTAAAAAAAGCAATAACAATAGATGACGCTTCTCAAATTAACCGCAGCATTAATTGAGGTCAATAATGCGTAATTTAAATGCCATTTTTTTAGAATTCTAAACTTATCCATAGAATTAATTCCAAAGATTAAATCCAGAATTTGATTAAAACCTCATCCTGTTCAGCTCAATCTTAATTAAATTAAATTATTTCTGTAATCCGAGGAAGTCCGGATTTTTTTGTAAACCGAACCCGTCTCGAGTAGAGAATTTACTGATAGCAAATAACTGATAATTCAATCAATCAGAATCCTCTCAAGAACAGTGTGACTAACGTTGTAACCCAACTGACCTGTCATGCGCTTAGACCAGACCTTGATCGCCCTGTGGTAAAATTAATCTATAAACTTTCCCATCAGCCGGACTAGGGACTTCAGCCTACTTCAATTACCAAATTAAATATGAGTAATAAAAATAAACTTTGTTTGGAACAAATAGAAAGCAATGTCTACAGCTTTCAGGAAATTTACCGTACCAAAGTTCCAGGTGCTTGGCTAGTAGTGATTAAAGGAACAAGTGGCGAGGATGTAAGTCTTACCTTCTACCCCGACCCCAATTACGAGTGGGACGGTGACTCCATGGACTACTGAATGCCTGCAACAAGAGTGTGGCTTAATTAAAGATTACGGACTCTGGAATCTGACCAGCCCGCAACCAGTCCATCATGAGGTAAGGGTGGGCAATATGGAAAACATGAACTGGTGCAGTATGGAGCGCGTGTTGTTCTGGTATAATAATAAGCGTATCATTTGAGATGAAATCTTTGAATTTGGCTGTCACTAAAACTGTTGCTCGCCCTGCCAGCGCTGTTTCCAGCACATGAGCATCTTCAGTGTCAGACAGTGGAATTACACCAGTCCCGCCCAAAGTTAGTTGCGGTCCACCGCCGACTGTACCCAACTCGGCATATCCTTTGATCGCATCGATATACAACTGGGCAGCAGTATGGGACACCTTCAAATCTTTCTCTAGCACCGAACGCAAACGGTTGAGCATTCCCCAAGATATTATCAGCTGTACTTGACCTAGAGTACAAACGCCCTGTCGAGCAATTTATACTAAGTACTGGGACGATGTATTTTGCCTTCCTTTCACATCAGCCAATAGCGCCGCACACCAAATATTCAGGTCAAGGCATAGCCGTAGCACGTTGCTCATGTTAGTCAGCTAGCGAGTTAAATCAACAGCCTTAGATAGGATGTCGTCTTCAGTTTCTATCTGCTCTAAATTCTCGACTTTCATTTGCTCCACCACCTGCCGTTGCGCCATCTTGTAGTGAGCGTTAAGCAAAGTACGCGCAATTTCTTTCATCACTTCCTCAAACTCGCTAGCCGAGCCAAGTGCTTCAATCTGCCACAGAGCTGTACGTGCTTCTGGTGGCAATTCGACAAACAGCTTTAGTGCCATGCCAGCTATCTGACTCGGGAGGCGCTGCTCTATACGAGCGATCTGAGCCACGCTCTCTCGCTGTCTTTTCATCGGTATAGGCAGATATTGTCTTTCCAGCCATGACGTTCAACCCCGCTGTCTCCAGTTTATATAAAAATTATATATTCTACAGAAAAACTTGTCATGCGAGGCGAATCTCCAGAAAAAAATTGAGCTAGCCATTGCTCAAAGGGAGCATAATAAAAAGGTAGACAAACAGCGGGAAGCCTGATGCAAAGCCTCTATGAAACCGACTTCTACGCTTGGACTCAGGAACAGGCTAACCTCCTGCTTCATCATGAATGGAGCCAGCTTGACCTGAGTAATTTAATCGAGGAAATTGAATCCTTGGGAAAACAGCAACGTGCTGAACTGCGAAATCGCTTAAGTGTATTAATTGGACATTTTGAGCGATCGCTTCTATCCGGGTGAACCTGCGACGGCAGACCTGATGGAATAACAAATTAGCTGTTTGCTATCAAACTTGAGGACATGCGAAATGTGCATCCTAAACTATGCTGGAGTTATGGGGTTTTGATCGCTCAGTTGGCTCAATTTTCTCAAACCGAGGAAGTCTGTAGCCGATAACGAGTTCAAACCACCAGTAAGGAGGTTCGCCATGTTAGTTCTGTTTGCTCAACATTCAGCGCAGCGGGTTCTGCGGATGCCAGCGACGATCTGGCTGATTGGTTTCGGCATTCTGCTTGCCACCTTCATCCACTTCATGGTGCCTGCCTCAGCCGTCAGTAGTCCCCCAGTCGCGTCGGTCTTAACCAAAGTCCAGGTTCCCAGGACTATGCACACCGACCCTTTCAATATTGATCGCTACCTCAACGTGCCGCCTAACTTCTCGATCTCTGTCTATACCCACATCGACGATGCCCGGTTTATGGAGATCACTCCCAATGGAGACCTGCTTGTGTCGCAGCCTAGCACCGGTAGAGTACTCTTGATCCGGTCTAACGGCAGCGGCGACCCCGTAGTCAGTGAGTTTATGACCGGCCTGCGCGAGCCGCAGGATTTGGTCTTTGACACCATCGGTGACACAACCTATCTCTACATCAGTGAGAGCAATCAGATCAACCGCTTCATCTATAAACCTGGCGATCTGACCGCCCACAACCGTGAGATCGTCGTGTCTGGCTTACCCGACAACAACACACCGGGACTCCAGGGCAAGTATTCCCATCCACTCAAGAACATTGCGATCGATGCTAATCATCATCTTTACGTGTCGATTGGCTCATCCTGCAACGCCTGCCTGGAAGACACCAATAGTAACCCACGGCGCGGTGCGATCTACCAATATAACGCTGACGGCACGTTGGGGCGGCTCTTTGCTCAAGGCTTGCGCAACGCCGAAGGGCTGGCTTTCGTCCCCGGCACTAACAACCTGTGGGTGGCTGTCAACAATCGGGACAACATCGCCTACCCCTACAATGACGGGAGCGGCAACTATGGCCAAGTCATCCCGTCCTACGTGAACAACCATCCGCCGGACGAGTTCACGCAGGTGCGCGATGGCAGCAATTCCGGCTGGCCGTTTTGCAACCCCAACCCCGATACGTCAAATGGCAACAACAACATGCCGTTTGACCCAGACTATGAGTTGAATGCCGATGGACACGTTAACTGCACCACAATGGATCGGATTATCAAAGGCGTCCAGGCGCACTCGGCCCCGTTGGGCTTGATCTTCTTGCAGGGAACGAACTTCCCCAGTCTGTACCGGAACGGCGTGGTGATGGCGCTACATGGCTCATGGAACCGGACAACTAAGACGGGGTACAAACTGGCCTACTTACCCTGGGACACAACTAACCAGGTGCCTGGGGTTCGGGTTGACCTGGTGACTGGCTGGTTGAATGAAGCGACTCAGGAGGTGTGGGGGCGACCGGTGGATCTGGTCGTGGACCAAAAGGGGAATTTATTCATCTCCGATGACTACAAAGGCACTATCTACAAGCTTTCGGCTCAGCCTTAATAGTTCCGAGCTTCCTACTGCCCAGTCGAATTTGCCGCATTGCCAGGAAGCCTTGGAGCTAGATCTCAAGGTGGCTTGCGCGTAGCGATCGCACAAGCTTTACCACCCGCTGGAACGACCCCCAAGTATTATAAAACTGCTTATTGAAGCCCTTGGGCGGAAGTGTTAAGAGGACTATTAAGCTTGAGGTTGAAATCGGTTCCCCGCTTCAGTACAACTTCACCACCAGGACTAAGAAGTACAAGACCAGTGGCTCCTGCTGCTCCTGCAGCAGCACCATGATGCATACCTGTTCTCTTACCTAAGAAGTGACCAGCGACTGCTCCACCTAGTACAATTCCAGCATTGCGGATAAAATGCCCCTTAGTCTTAGTCTCCAACTGAGTATTGACTAAAGTGGCATCAATAGATGAGTATTCCCATTTTTAAGTACGATATCGTCAAATACCAGATGCAAACTAGCTTTGCTTCCTCTAGCAGCCTTGACAACATCTTCGATGTGGCCCTCAACCTCAGCGCCTTTTAGGAGTGAATTGCCACGGAATAGAGGGTGCTGCTCTAGCAGAGAAAAGCGAGTTTGGCTAGGATCTTTAGCGGTAGAGATTTCTTGTTGGAGCTTAGCATCAAAGGTTGTGCCAGCAGGCACAGTAGAGTTTGACGGCATGGTTCAAAAACAGCCAATTTTGGGTAACAAAGCAGGCGAAAGCTAGCCA
>CAXUIG010000364.1:0-5482 GCA_964250845.1 uncultured bacterium
AGAACCGGGGGTCAATTCCACAGCGACCACTTCCCCCCCCTGAACGCTTACATCTCCATATCATCCAAAAGGTACGGTGAGAAATGTTCCAGCTTGGCGCCTAGTTCTCAGTAAAGGTTTGTCACAAATTTATAGATTAGTATTGCCGCGAAAGCTCTATACCTATACGAGTATTTTCCGAGCGTATCGTCGTGAAATTCTGGAAACGGTACCAACTATATCTCCAGGATTTCTTGGTCTTGTAGAGATTCTGGTCGAAGCAATTTTGCGCAGATATAAAGTTGTGGAGTATCCAACCCAATTGAGTAGTCGCGTGTTTGGGCAGTCAAAGCTGCGTGTTGCCAGGGTGATTTTGAGTCACTTCAAGTACATTAGTAAGCTCATATTCCGACGATTTCTTCAACAGAAAAAACTACGGTTAATGCTACACAATTAGGAAGAAATTAATCGTTTAGTGTTGCTCCCCCTACCGCATTTTGAGTAGTGTGCAACGCCTTGCAACTGATAATGTAGCCTACTTCTACCTGTCTGTATGTACATAGTCAACGAAGTAAAATCTCGGTTCAACCCAGTATTTGAGGCATGCATAAATACCTAACCCGCTCAACGCTAGAACTGTAAGGGGTAAACCAAGGTTGACTCGCAGCACATCAGGCATCACTGCAACACCCGCTACAGTTACAGCGAAATAGCCTAGGAGCACAAACTGTAAACGCTGCAAGTTCTTCAGCGCCAGGCCACAACTCCTGCAAATCATCGTGTGTTGCCTGTATCGATCTAATAATACCTCATGAGTGCTGACCACTGCTTCATCTTGGAGGGCCATGCTGGTCTCACCCCACGGCAGTTGTCCCTGGCAATACTGGTCAAACCAATTCCGAAACTCGATCACAAATCTATCTGCACTTGTTGGCAGTTTATAAGCAGTCTTCCAGCTTTCGACCTGTTTTCTCTGCTGCAAGATGCGCTCCTGATAGTGGAGAAGAACCATATCTCCATCAAGAACCTGGTTGCGAGTTTTGATATGCTCGAACCATCGCGGCGTCAAATGGTGCAACGTCTTGGCAAAGTTACGAGGAAACTGGGCAACAATTCTCGATTTGCCTGGAGAAACTGGAATGCAGTAAGTAACCAGTCCTACCTGCCGTCCGTCTTTTCCGAAGTTGATGACATACTCCAAACGGCAAGGCGGCTCAAAGGTCATTTGTGTCTGGAAGTTACCCCTAGAAGTAGCTTCAATCAGCTCCTTCGTTGATTTCACAATATCAATGGGAAGCGGTGTGGCCCGATCTCGATTGCCCTGCACTCCGTGGTGGGCAAATGGAACATGACTGGGATCGGCGATATTCTCAACTAGTGTCTGCCAATCATATTCCAAATCACGAACAAAGGACGACCATACAAATCCCTTGCTGGCATCGACTTGGGGTGATAAAGGTAGAGGTTTAGACTTAGCAATATCAGCAGAATTCGCATCTGGCCATACCCAGAGGAGACCGTTTTCCTGTTGACAAGGGAGCGTGACAGCACATAAATGATGCTGTTGCTTGGTGATCAGGTTCGGATTCTCTGCCTGAGGAATATAAGTACACGCACCTTGAGGATCAAACTGCCAACCGTGATAGCTACACATTAGATGACCAGTCTTTTCATCCACACGGCCCTCACTTAAAGGTGCGAGTCGATGGGGACATTGATCCAGGAACACGCAATACTGATCTGCGAAACCGGGCTTCCAAATCACGAGGCCCAGGCCCAGCAGAGTGACAGGTGTAGGACGCTTTGGATCGAGATCCTCTACGGGTGAAATTGGATACCATTGCTGAAAAAAGTTAAATTCAGAGCCCATCATGTTATTTTGGCTTTGCTGTGAACCAGTTCAGTGCCTCACGGGCGATCGCTGAGAGAACCGTGTGGAAACCATTGAATCGATCAAGAACATTGTAGCCTGCACGCTGCACTTGCGCCCATGATTAGTCCTCACCGGGGACGCGATCGCACACCGCCAGAAATCCAGCACAAAACGGGTCATGTACCCGTTTATGGCTCTCTGGTCAAACCAGAAGAATTGGAGCAGATTGCTCTGGCTGACACTTTTCTTGTTACCCCCTCGGTTTTTAACCTGTAGCCGTTACTTCAGAGAAGTTTCTGGGAATAATAGAAATATCTATCAGAAAAATCTTACCATGCATCATTTTATTGACTCTAACAACTCAATGAGTGTTCTCGATGTTCCTCTAGAACGTGATCTGTTTCTACGCACCTTAATTCGAGAATTAGCTGGGGTTTTACAGGATGTGGTTGGCTTAGAGGAAGCTTCTGGATTTATTAGCGTGGTTGGTCAAACTTTGGGCAACCAAATAGACAAAGACTATAAGTCTGCCCTGAAAGTATTTAATCTGTCCCGTGAGCAAGTCGCCGATGTATTAGTTGACTTGAAAAAACGTATTCAGGGGGACTTTTATGTCATTGAGCAAAATGATGAAAAGATTGTCTTTGGGAACCGTCTTTGCCCATTTGCCGAAAAAGTTATTGGTCGCCCCTCAATGTGTATGATGACCTCCAATGTCTTTGGTTCCATAACAGCTAACAATCTTGGTTATGCCAAAGTGGAGTTGAAAGAAACCATTGCAGAGGGGGCACCAGGATGCACAATCGTGGTTTACTTACAAGCCACGGAGGAAGCAGAGTCGGCTGAAGGCAGAGAATACATTAGGGGTTAAGAAGCAGCGCCAACTACTCAGCCCAACCTCTAGGTAAGACCTCAAATTCCCTCTCTCCAAGAGACCTCTCACTAGAACATTGGTTTAGTAATACTCAAAGGCCCCCTCGCCAAGGGTACCTAAAACGGGGAAGGAACTCAACTAATCCCTATGACACCTGAACACTTTCTTGAACTTGCCCAAATTTTCCCAGAACCTTTGCTTCTTATAAGTGGTGACGGCGAAATTATAGCTAGTAACCGACCCTTAGCAGCAATGCTGGGGCTAGCTAGTAAGGAACTTAAAAAGAAAAAGCTTTTTGATATCGTAATCGAGCCCACTGAAAAAGTTATCAACTATCTGGAAGCTTGTTCAAGGAGTCGGCAAATGGTTCTTGGCGGCTTAACTTTACGCAAGCATGATGGACAGACATTAACTTGTCGTTCTGAAGGAGCAGTTATTCGACCGTGGTCTCCAGAGTCTCCAGCTTTGACCCTTTTGCGCTTAAAAGAGCGGACTTCAGCAAGTAGCAACTTCATTCTGCTTAACAAACAAATTAAGGAATTGAAAAAAGAAGTCCAGCAGCGCCAACAGGCACAAGAAGATCTCTATAGAACCAATGAGACATTACAACAAACCCTGCAAACCCTGCAAACCCTGCAAATAAACCAACTCCAGCTAGTTCAAACTGAGAAAATGTCGAGTTTAAGGCAATTGGTGGCTGGCATTGCTCACGAAATTAACAACCCTATCAACTTTATACATGCTAATCTTTTTCACACAAGTGAATACGCGCAAGACTTAATGCAACTGGTACAACTTTATCAGCAACACTATCCCAATCCCATCAGAGAGATTCAGTCGGAAGTCGAAGCCATCGATCTCGACTTTATCAAAGAAGACCTGAATAAACTTCTCAAGTCTATGAAAATGGGAACCGACAGAATCCAGGACATTGTCAATTCCCTCCGTAATTTTTCCCGCCTCGGCGAAGCGGAAGTTAAGAAAGTCAATATACACGAAGGCATTGATAGTACCTTAATGATTTTGCATCATCGGTTACAGGAGCAACCTCAGCAATCAGGTATCGAGGTGATTAAAGAGTACAGTCAATTGCCTTTGCTCGATTGCCACGCAGGTGAGTTAAACCAGGTATTTATGAATATCTTAAGCAATGCGCTTGATGCTTTGGATGAATACAACAAACAGCGAACTTCTGAAGAAATAAAAACTAACCCTAGTACCATTTGGATTCGCACCGAGGTACTCGATGGCGATTGGATAGCGCTCCGAATTGCAGATAACGGTCCTGGTATCGCCCAGAAAGTATGCCAGCAGATATTTGACCCCTTCTTTACAACGAAACCAGTCGGTAAAGGCAAGGGGCTAGGGTTATCCATTTGCTACCAGATAGTTACCCAGAAGCACGGCGGTCGTTTGCGCTGTATATCAGAACCTGGGCAGGGAACCGAGTTCATTATTGAAATCCCAACATGTCAGTCAGGAAAGCGGAAAAAAGAGGGCATTGAGCCGAGATAACTGTCAAAACGCGGGGTCTATTCAAGAATAGAAGCTAGCAATATATCAGCAATTTTGGTAGCGGCATCACCTTTTCCATACAGTCTAGGCGATTCAGAGGGCTGAGTGAAGTTAGCAATCGATTGACTTAAAGTCTCAGGCTGTACAAGTTGATTCCAGCCCAGCTCCACAGTCTCTTTCCACTCAGTTTCGTTTCGCAGAGTGAAGCAGGGACGTTCCAAAATATAGGCTTCTTTTTGCATGCCTCCAGAATCTGTAATTACAGCTCGGCAAGCGCTTAAGAGAGTTAGCATATCAAGGTAACTGACTGGGGAAATGGCTTTAATTGACTCAGCAGCAAGATAGTGACTCAGCTCCTGCTTGTGAATTTGAGCAAGAGTACGAGGATGTATAGGAAAAATAACTGGACAATCTAATCGGGTGAAACTGTCGAGGATAGAACTTAGACGGCAATTATCATCTGTATTGCTAGGTCGGTGGATAGTAGCAAGGTAAAAGTCGAGGTGACTCAGTTGATACCTTGCTAGAATATCAGATGTCTGCTTGGCTTTAGCCTGATACCTCAAGATAGTGTCCATCATCACGTCTCCAACTAGATGTACTCCTTGAGAAATCCCCGACTTCTGGAGACACTTAACTGCTAGAGGTGTTGGTGCGAAGAGAAGTTGGGAGAGGTGATCAGTAACAACTCGATTAATTTCTTCAGGCATGTCACGATTAAAGCTTCGTAGTCCCGCTTCTACATGAGCAATTGGAATATGAAGCTTTGCTCCCACCAGGGCACCTGCCAAGGTTGAGTTTGTATCTCCATAAACGCATATCCAGTCAGGTTTATCTTGAAGTAGGACTTCTTCTATCCGCTCCATCATTCGACCTGTCATCGCCCCATGATTCAGGCTATGAATGTTCAAATGATAGTGTGGTTGAGGCAATTCTAAGTCCTTAAAAAAGATATCGGACATCATTGTGTCAAAGTGCTGCCCCGTATGGATAATAATTTCATTAATTCCAGCACTGCTGAAAGCACGACTGACTACAGATGCTTTAATAAATTGTGGTCTTGCACCCAATATAGTAACGATTTTCATAAATAAAATATTAACTACTGTGGTTGATTTTCATATCCATACAATTACTGATATTAGCGAATAATAAAGTAAAATTTAGGTATCTTTACTGATGAAATTAGTATCCGTTCAGAGGGGGTCAGGAAGCCAGTATTATTTGGTGTTGAGAATTCC
>CAXUIG010000365.1:0-5466 GCA_964250845.1 uncultured bacterium
CCATAAAAATGAACGGGTTAACGTTGTTTATGGTTCCGCTGCTACTCGAACCCCTCATCCACTTAGAACGCAACGTCTCAGCGTTGGAGGAGGAGGCTACGACCAAGGGTCTGAAGTCACCTATCGCTGCATTCAAGTACTTCGTGACTCACAACTGCCAACCCCGCAATGATCGTCAAGCCTGGTGGAACAAAGCAGCAGCAGCTTTAGGGAAACAACAGCGCGATCAGTTGATTCAGTCGGTGACTGAGTACTTAGGTGAGGTGGTAATCATGTTCACCAACGGGCGACGGCTGGCCTTAACCCAAGCGCAGGGGATGACGTGGTCCGCGATCGCAGCTTTAGGAGAAATGTCATGAACGATACTTTATCTGATATCTTGCACCAGTACAAATGATCGCCTTGTGGTCGGTATCAATTGATGAGAGAAAAGGGCGTGAAGTCATTGAAATGTAGCAAGAACAGTGGAAACCATTCTTGTACACGCCCAAACAATAGTCTACAGTCTTGTAAGCTTGATGCCGACTGCTTACCAACGAGACAACCTGCAAGCCATGCTGGGATTGTTCTTGCAAGCCGAGGGGCGGCCCTTGCCTGAGTACAGTCAGATCAAGTCTCCGAGTGCCCTGAGCCGTTTTTTGAATAAGAATTGCTGGTCAACTCGACAAGTGATTCGTACAGTACGAATCACTTGCTCCAGCGGCTCCTGGGCTATACAGCCAAAGGACGAAGACCTTGGCTTCCGGTGATTATCGACCTGACAACACTAGACAAATGCGGCAATTTCAAAGACTTTAAGCACATGAATCAAGTGCTTAACGGTAAGCGGGGATTGCATCTGGTCGTGCTGTACTTGGTAGTAGGTGACTTTCGCGTCCCCTGGGGGTTTCGAGTTTGGCGCGGTAAGGATACCGCCAGCCCCGTCCAACTTGCACTCCGCTTGATTGACACTCTGCCCAAAAAGCTGACCAAGGGATTTCGGGTGATCATCCTCGCCGATACTGCCTTTAGCAGTGTGGACTTCCTCAAGGGGGTACGCAAGCGTCGCCATGCTGCTATTGTCGGGGTTCGTTACGACCGCAAACTGCACGACGGTCGCCAACTCCGCCATTTATGCAAGCGGGGACAACAGGTGCGCTTGGATGGTTTGTTCTTCCCCGTCACGATTTCCTGGTTGTACCTCAAGCGCGACGGCAAGCTGGAGAAACGATTTGTTCTCTCCACTCGCCCCCTCAAGGGCAGTACTATCATTTGGTGGGGAAAGCGCCGTTGGGCGATTGAAGGATTCTTTAAAACTGGCAAACACCGCTTTGGCTTACATCGATTTGGTCAGGGCACCCTACTGGGAGTGTATCGTTGGCTCGTGCTGTCGCTGATTGCTTTTATGCTGGCTCACTGGGCTTACTTGTCCACCAACCCATCAGAACTTCCCGACTGGGCGGCTTGTGCATATCTAGCATTACAATCTCTGTTGCCTGAAGTGGTGCTCTCCCTCCTGTTACTCGATGTTGAACGAACACGTCCTTTATTGAAAGCCTTTGGGCTGGAGCTTCAATTGGCTGCTGTTATCACGTAATACTTATGTACTGGTGCAAGATATCAGTCTAAGAGTCCGCAGGGCTTGAAACCTTGTCATGGGCGTTTCCTCATCTGGCCGTTGCTGCTGCTTGCGCTTCGCTGTTACCAGTCTCCGGGCGCTGTTGTGGCGGTTGCGCTCTCCGCTGTTCTGTTGTGCCAGTTGAAATTTCTGTTCGGCGTGAGACTCTGGATTCCCTTCGGGCGGGGGGCTGTCTCTCTCCCTTTCCTCATGTTTAAATAATACATAGAAAATCTATGTATTGTCAAGATTATTTACGTAAAGATTTTGTTTACATACTTTTTGATTACAGAGATTATCTATGTTAAAGTAAGGAGAAGATTTCAGGGAATGACTGTGAAACTTATGCTTGCTGAAATCAGGACTCAGCGTGGCATGACTCAGGAGGAGCTAGCCTTGGCCATGAATATGTCCTTGGGTGGCATTCAGTATCTTGAGTACAAGGCCGCAGCAGTGAAGTTTGTTCTTTTAGATCAGCTTTGCGAGGTACTTGATTGCGGACCGGGAGATTTGATTCAGCGTTTTAATGATCAAACTCAAGAGAAAAAGCTCATTGCCAGGAAGAAGGATCGGCAACAAAGATCAGAGCGGATGAGGCAATGGTGGGCTTCTAAGCGGCAGCAATCTAAGCACAAAGAGGAGGACGCTGCATGACACACAGGTGCTCACTGGTCTGCAACAGGCAGTCGATTTATGCCTAGTCGGGAAGTTGAAAATTTATGCCTTTTACTAGGCAGCACCTTTTCTGGATTCCCCAAATCGAACAAGTAGCGATCGCCTAACTCTTGGCAGGGTAGCGATCGCCACTTGTACCACAACCTGACCCGTTAACTTATGGAGGTTATGGCAATGTCTAATTTAACAGTTGCTGAACGCAGTGGTGTTCTAGTGGTTGATTCCCGACTGATTGCTCCAGGCTTGGGTATCCAACACAAGAACTTTTTAGCCACGATTGAAAAATACAATCCCAAAATGGCATCTGAGCCAGAGATGGGAGCTGTCGCGTTTGAGACTCAGAGAAAGCAAACAAGTCAAGGAAATTGGTATAACCTACGCTGGGCTTGGCTAACCGAACAGCAGCTTAAGTCTGTTTTAACGTATAGTCGCAGGCGGCTAACAAGCGCCGCAATTGTGCAACTAGCTGAATCTGGATGGGATTTATCCATGTTCAGCGGACATCAGGCAATCTGCCAGATGCTTACGGAGTCTGACTATAGCGATGCTTTGTCTCGTAAATTAGATGGTAAACGAGAAGTTACAACATTAGCAGGCAGGATTGATGTACTAACTCAAACTGAGGTAATTGAGGTAAAACCCGTAGTCGCGTGGAAGTGTGCATTAGGCCAGGTGCTTGTCTATGGGGACTACTATCCATCTCACCGAAAACGTATTCACTTATTTGGTGAGACTCAGGAAAGTTTCTTGAACATGATTCGTAAACACTGCGGTAAGCGTAACGTGATAGTGACATGGGAACCATAACCTTACCAATTCCAACGCGAGAGTTCAAAACTAAGCAGGGAAACACTTCTAGCGAAACGTGGGCTTGGCTCACTGAGCCACAGGCAACATTTACTATGACCCTGAGCCGTAATACAGAGCGGGTTGTCAATTGCAAATTAGCTTTGTCTATAGCATTTGACAAGGCTAAGCGGGTGATCAAAGAAGTCATCCCTGCCCAGGCTGAGGAAATGGAGCTTTCTCAAGTTGGAGTTGCAGCTTCTCCAAGCCAAGCAGCGCTACTTGGGGGTGTGGTAGTAACGGAACGAAAAATCACGCGCTTGCCCAAAACTATTGCTATGAATCCAGCCTACACCATTCAACAAGGCTCGATGTTGTATTGTTAAGAGGTGATTACTCACTTCGAATGTCTTTATATATACATATTGATAGTAGGCACGAGTCCGAAGAGGTAGAAAAGCTGAAACTCTAACTTTCTAGAAAGTTAGAGCAGAATTCAGTCTCAGCAAGGCTTCTGGGGCTAGCGTTATTTTTCGTTCCATTACTACCACACCCCCTTGATCAGGTCTTTAACACCCTGCAAGGCAATTTTAGCTTGGTCAATCGTGTTGGCAACCGAAACAACATAGAAGCGCTCACCTGGGCGAAGGTATTTTTTATATTCATCTGCCAACATACAAGCGGCATAGGTGGCGACAATGGCACTCATCAAAGTCTTCCCGCTGCGTCTGCCTAACGCCCAGACTGCGATCGCGTAATTCCCTTGCCAGAATTATTCTAGGATTTGTGACTGCTTAGGCCAAAGTGGCGTATTTAATAGATTGGAGTCAGAAGCGAACTTACTTATCGAGATTGCCATGTCCGTTTGCTTCCAAATAAGCGAGATATCCCTTCAAGTTCCCTTCGGCATTGCCCTGTGGCTCTGGCTTATTCTGTGCTGCTGGTTGATAAAAACCACTCCACTTAGCGATCGCCTCAGCTGCTCTGATTTGAATTCGAGCATCAGAATTGTCAAGAGCCTCTACCACCCGCTTAATTGATTTTGGTAATCCCCGGTTGACAGCCGCTCGGCATTTCTCAAAGATTTCTTGCCCAAGGGCTTCGACTGCCTTCGCCTGGGCGTCGGCTACCGCCTGCCTTATATCTGATCTAGTAGACCAGCGCTCGACGGTCCGAAGCGACACGCCAAGTTGTGCGGCGATCGCAAGATGGGTAAGCCCCTCTGCAAACAAACCGACAGCTTTTATCTGCCGAGCCGTCAACTTAGCTGCCATAACCAAACCAACCCTTTATCTTTAATTGTCGGCTATTTGGCGGGTTGCTGGCGGGTTAGTTTAGCGCTCGCCATTCCTCAAGCTGGGATACCTTTGAAAAGATGCAACATTGGAAATCTTTGCCCAAGCTAGCTCTCAGGCGCTTTGACCAAAATAATGCAACATTAAGCCGCGCTCAACCCTAAGCCAGTGGTGATAGGTTTGGCCAGGGCGAACGCACCTTGTCAATAAAAAGGCTTACTTCTCAATAAAATCATATTTTTTTGCATTAAGCTTTTTTATTGAGAATCATTACCCTAATAATTTTTACCTTCCGTCTACGGAGGAAAAATCAGATTAACGGAAAAGCTTATTCTTGCGTTTGATGCATAAACTAGACTTTTTTTCCATTTAGTTTTATTAATTTTAGATGCGTTTGCCCTGTAGGTTTGGCTTGCTTGCTGCGAATAGAACCCCTGCCTTTTCAGAGGGGTTCCCCTCTGAACTCCCCTGTAAGAGCTGGGGCACATTACTCCATTTCATGGGTGAGAGTAAATATACTCAGCAGACTTCATTCCCATGACAGTCAAGCTACAGGCACCGACAGGCATCGAAATTTACTAAAACCAGTGCCTTTTCATGTTTGGCTTTTTAAGTCAGCTACTTGAAAAACTAAGTGCAATAATGTTTCAACGAGCGTCAGGCAAACTCATTTGACATCCCATTTAGAAACAAATTTGAAGGGACAATCAATTCCTAGCCGTTTCCAGCTAAAGTCCTTGCGCCAAACCATCCAAGCAACGGTTATATTATCACTGCCTCGGGTATCGCTACGAAAACGTGGGCGTGGGTTCAGAATGATTAGGTTACTAAAGTGATCTGAGTGCTCTTCTAACCAATCGGCTCGATCCGCGCACGGCTCAATGTAGGAGAGCCTTAGCAATGCCGCTACACCTGCCTTTGCGTGCTCAAAGGCTAAAGGAATGAAAGATGAAGCCTTGTTGTAAGGTGGATTAGTTACAACCCACTCAATCCCAAGCGCTATCCACTTCTGCCAAGTCAATGGATCAGTAGCGTCTAAATTGTGGTCACAGGCATATTCAGTAAACCAAAAAGTTTTTCCCAAAGAGCGATCGCTAAATATTAGGTAGTTTA
>CAXUIG010000366.1:0-5446 GCA_964250845.1 uncultured bacterium
CTCCCCATCTCCCCCTCTCCCCATCTCTTCACTATCTGCCTAACCAATTGGCGCTTAGAACCACCGTTAAGCCCAGGAAAATGACTGTAAGCGTCCAAGTGACCCGGTTCAACGTACTCTCTGCACTCTTGGTGCTGCTGAACAACTGGGCTTGTCCTCCAATGGCTCCAATTCCATCTCCCTTGGGGCTATGCAGCAACACCAAAATAATTAAGCCTACGGCAGAAAACGTCCAGATCGCTTCTACAATGTTATAAATCGTCATGGTAGCAATTTTATCAGGGCAACAAATAGTTAGCACTTAAATGCTATACGGAAACTCTCATCTCGGTGCGAGTTGTTTGGATTTGATATTCAGAGGGTTTCAGCAAGGATTGACCAGTCATCTCAATCGGTTGAGGTAACTGCAAAATCTCCATGATGGTGGGGGCAAGGTCGGCGAGACAACCATCTGTTCGCAGGGCAACTTCCGTGCCATGTCCGAGAATTTTGGCTTTTTCTCCTTCAAATAGGATCAGGGGGACTGGGTTGGTAGTATGAGCAGTCCACGGATTCCCCTGTTCGTCTCGCATGTATTCAGCGTTGCCGTGGTCGGCAGTGATAATCGCCGTACCCCCGACTTGGCTAATGCTCTCCAGCAGACGTCCCAAACACCGATCAACTGTTTCAACTGCTTGAATTGTGGCCGGGATCTGACCTGTGTGTCCCACCATATCTGGGTTGGCGTAGTTAATTACCACCAGCGAGTAGATGCGTTTGGCAATGGCTGCGGTGACTACGTCAGTTACCGCCTCAGCTGACATCGCCGGTGCCTGATCGTAGGTCCCCACCATTGGACTCTGTACAAGTTCTCGGTCTTCCCCCTCAAAAGGCTGCTCAAGACCGCCATTGAAAAAGTATGTGACGTGGGGGTATTTCTCCGTCTCAGCGGTGCGAAACTGCTTCAGACCATGCTGGGCAATGACTTTCCCCAGGATGTTATTCAGGTTTTGAGGCTCAAAAGCGATCGCAACTGGCAAGTCAGCCTCGTACTGAGTAAACGTGACAAAAGAGAGGGGGTGGATTTTTGTACCACGGTCAAAGCCAGTAAATTCCAGATCAACTAAAGCGTGGGTAAGTTGTCTGGAGCGGTCGGGACGGAAGTTAAAAAATATCACCCCATCCCCTGACTCTATTGCTCCGGGGGCAATCCGCGTCGGGATGACGAACTCGTCTGTGACTCCCTCTGCGTAACAGGCTTGCAAGACTTCAAGCGCAGAGCGACCCACTAACGGCCCGTCCTGGGTCATCACATCATAAGCGCGTTTGACTCTATCCCACCGCCGATCCCGATCCATGGCGTAGTAGCGACCGCTGAGGGTGACAATGCGTCCAACCCCGATGCGGTCAATGTAGTCTTGAATATGTTGAATTGCCTCTACACCCTCTGTTGGGGAGGTATCACGACCATCTGTGATCGCATGGATGCAAACCTGTAAAATTCCTTGCGCCTTGGCTAAGTCAAGTAATCCTAACAAATGGCTCAGATGAGAATGAACCCCACCTTCGGAGCAAAGACCTACTAAGTGCAGCTTGCCATCCCGACTACGGACATCCTGACAAATTTGCACAAGTGCTTTGTTGCTTAGAATGGAACGGTCTTCGACGGCATCTGAGATCCGGACTAATTCTTGCGGTACCACTCGCCCAGCGCCAATATTTAGATGGCCTACTTCGGAGTTGCCCATTTGTCCTTCTGGCAACCCAACTGCTTTTCCAGAAGTTCGGATTAACGTTCTGGGATAAGCAGCCCACAAACTGTCCATCACAGGTGTTTTGGCAGTAGCAATTGCGTTTCCCTCTGTTTCCTCACGGTAACCCCACCCGTCTAGAATCACTAGCACTACGGGAGCGACAGGTGGTTGCATCATAAGTTAAATTGCCCTTTAGTTTTTGTAATTTTACCGCCAATGATACCATTACCACTTGGAGCTGCAAGAGGATTTTTACTTATTTCCTTTCGTTTATGAGATTATTACCCTTTTTACTCTCGGGGAGCGCTTTTGGCCTCTCTCGTAATCAGCTTTTTTTAATCTGGCTGGACAAATTTAGGACTTAGCAGCTGAATCTGACGCGAACAGGTATTCTGCGCCTTGGTGCCACCAATGCGTGAGTTTATCCCTCCACCTCTTTTCGTCGCCTCAGATGCTTTCGTCCGAATCATTTGCGTTTGGCTGTAGCCTTTGCAGCTTTCTTTGCAGCTTTTTCGGCAGCGATCGCGGCTAGTTTAGCCTGCTCTTTTTCCTCAGCAATTTTGTCCAAATAGTAATGATAATCCCCGCGATAGACGCGGAATTCGCCGTCGCGGATTTCGACAATTTTGTTAGCAACCTGAGAGATAAAATAGCGGTCGTGGGAGACCACAATCACGGTGCCATCGTAGTGCTGGATTGATTCTTCCAGCATTTCTTTAGCAGGGATATCCAGGTGGTTGGTTGGCTCGTCCAAAATCAGTAAATTGGCTGGACGTAAGAGCATTTTTGCCAAGGCGAGGCGGGCTTTTTCACCCCCGCTCAGGGCTTCCACTTTTTTAAACACTGTGTCGCCACTGAATAGGAACCGTCCCAACAGGGTGCGGACTTCCTCATTTGACCAGTCGGGTACTTCGTCATGAATCGTTTCCATGACAGTTTTGTTAAGATCTAGGGCTTCCGCCTGATTTTGCTCGAAGTAGCCGGGGATGACGTTGTGGTCGCCTAATTTGACTGTGCCTTCAGTGGGTGGCTCTAAACCTATAATCAAGCGTAGCAGGGTGGATTTGCCAGCGCCGTTAGGACCAAGGAAGGCGATGCGATCGCCCCGTTCAATCAGCAAATTCGCTCCCAAGAACAGGATTTTTTCACCGTAGGTATGCACTAAATTTTCCATCTGTACCACCTCTCGACCACTGCGGGGTGCGGGTGGAAAGCGGAAGTGGAGGGTTCTTAACCCACCTGTCGGCGCTTCAATCCGCTCGATTTTTTCTAGTTGTTTTTCGCGGCTCTTGGCTTGAGTACTACGGGTAGCACTGGCGCGAAAGCGGTCAACAAAGGCTTGCTGTTTTTCCAGTTCTTTCTGCTGGCGTTCATAGGCACTGAGTTGTGCCGACTGCGCCTCCGCTTTTTGTTGCAGATAAGCGGAGTAGTTGCCCAGGTAAGTGGCGGAAACGCCGCGCTCAGTTTCGACAATTTGGGTGCAGAGGCGATCGAGGAACTCCCGGTCGTGGGAGACTATCACCATCGGGGTTGTCAGCTTCTTGAGATAGGTTTCCAGCCACTCAATGGTTTCTAAATCCAGGTGGTTGGTTGGCTCGTCCAGCAGCAATAGGTCAGGTTTTTGCAGCAGGATCTTGCCTAAGCTCATCCGCATCTGCCAGCCGCCGCTGAAGGCACTGACGAGGCGATCGCCATCGGTTTGCTCAAACCCCATCTCTGGTAAGATTTTTTCGATCTTTGTCTCTAATCCGTAGCCATTCAGGGCTTCAAAATGTCGCTGCAGTTTGTCTAGCTTGTTGATTAGGCGGTCTAGCTCTTCTGGATTAGCAGTTTCCATATCTCGCTGCACCTGCGCCAGGGACTGCTGCGCCTCATTCGCTTCTTTGAAGACTGTCCAAAATTCTTCCCTTACGGTGCGCTGGGGGTCTACCTCAAATTCTTGAGTTAGGTAGGCGATGTGCAAACTGGCAGGGCGGATGACTTCCCCAGCGGTTGGTTCCATTTCGCCAGCAATGATTTTGAGTTGGGTGGATTTGCCTGCACCGTTGACCCCTACTAAGCCAATGCGATCGCCTGGCTTAACTTCCCAGTTCACATCCTTGAGGACTTCACCTGTGGGGTATATTTTACTTATATGTTCGAGTCGCAGCATTACTGTGTCTCCAAGGAAATTTGCAGCAAATGCCCTTGCGGGAATCGCGCTCAGCCGATTGGATTGTAACAAAATTTAATTAGGCCAACAATTCATCTACTGCCATACTGAAACCTTGTAGGACAGTCTGAGTGCTGACGACATCACCGACACTCAAGAAGAGCTGTTGCTGCTGGGTGATTACCAACACCCACTGGCTCTGAGGAAAGATTACCCAGATTTCCTGACAACCGGATTGCAAATACTCTTTGACTTTGGCAAATACTTCTTCAGCAGCATCGGTAGGAGAGATAATCTCAGCAATCAGTGGAAAACTCTGGGGTAACACGGCAGATTCACCGAACTGGGTAAGCAGTTCTGGTGTGAGATATGCAACATCAGGACGACGCCCCTGTTTGTTAGTGCGACAGGGTACATCTGTATAAACTTCTCCCCCCTGACCATGGTCGGTCATGTAATTTCTCCAGTAAGAAGCTAGTTTTGCTTGAATCCGAC
This sequence comes from uncultured bacterium, assembly GCA_964250845.1. Lineage (GTDB taxonomy): Bacteria > Cyanobacteriota > Cyanobacteriia > Cyanobacteriales > Chroococcidiopsidaceae > CAXUIG01. The sequence goes on from CAXUIG010000366.1 coordinate 4,381, forward strand.
CATGTGTGAGCGTCATTCCCTTTTTTTCTAGCAATTGCCCATCCACCCATTCCATATGCTCAGGGGGACTGAGCATATAGTCTTCTAGAGAGAAGACCTCTGATACATTTGAGTCAATTGTAGAAGTTACCATTGCTACCTATTCTCCTTTGCAGCACTTACTCACATTTATCTGTGCATGAACGACCACTTATGTTGGGGAGTTTTGGGGAACACTCGCTTCTGGGCTAAAGCATCAGTCGGAGGGTTGATTTTGTGCTGCCTGCCTCACTGCTTCTGTACCCAAACCCAATGCCTCTGCTATCTGCTCTACACTCAACCCCAATGCCAAAAACCGGGGTACTGATTCTAATTTGCCTTCTAAGCGACCTTCACGCTTGCCTTCCTGTAAGGCTTCCTGATATACCTTCGTCTGCTTTAGATCACTCAACCCAAGCATTGCTTCTATCTCCTCCCGACTTTTGTTCGGCAACTTATAGACTATAATTGTTTCTATTAATTGTAATAAGTTCCACGCTTGCACTTCATCCGCTATCTCTTGCCTTACTTTGTCTATCAGACTCCTTGCTTGCTCAACTGCGCTTTCTTGTGGTGAGATCACTAACTTAACGGTTCCAATACCAATCGATTGCTCAGCAGAGCCGCCTAATTCATCTAGATAGACGCGACTGACTCGCTGACTTGCAAACAACTCACTGTAATGTTTTATATCTCCTGTGTCTACACTCTGGGTTGGGTATATAACCACAGCACACCAGTTATTTTGTGGCTTATTCTGACGGAGGTATAAAAATATTTCTGCAAAAAATCGAGAGTAAAATTCTGAGTCTGATTGAAACTGAACTTCAACGAAGTAAATAGGGCTGTCATACTCTGGTGCAGGGAGAAATACGCCATCGATGCGGAAAGCAGTTTGTTTGATTTCAACAGATGAGAAATTATAAGTATTAGCATCTTCAGAAGTATTACCGATGAGTTCAAAAAAGATGCTGGGTAATTCTTGAAACAGGCGATATAGCAATCCTAAATGATTTAGAAACTCATGGTACAATTATACTTAATTTTT
>CAXUIG010000367.1:0-5443 GCA_964250845.1 uncultured bacterium
GAGCACGTTTTATTATCACATGTTGCCGCTCATTAAGATGCGTTTGCCCTAGGGGGGCTACAAGCAATACGGGATGTACATCGCGGTCTATCAGCGCGAAGCCATCGGGCTGCTCGAAGCCTTCGATACTTACGTCAATCCCCACATTACCTTTACCGATTTCGTTGCGGGCGTGGTGGCACGCAACGGCAACCAGCCCTTCACGTTGACCGGCACCAACAAATACACGACGACCATAGGCACCGAGATCAAGTTCACGATCTCACCCGACAGCCGAATCCTCGCCATTGCGAATGGTCCGCCCGTGCCGAGCCAGGCGGATTTCGCATCGGGAACCATCATCGCCAGCAAGGGAACCTCAGCCGTCGTTACCATCACTAACCCATATACTGGGCAGGTTGCCACCCTCGACGATCATGACGCGCTGCACCCGTCGCTGACCTATACAAATATCCAGCCGCTTGCGGCAGACACCTGCCGCACGGGGTTCGTGTGGCGGGAAGCGAACGCCGCCGATCACGTCTGCGTTCCCGAGGCGACACGCACTCTCACTGTGCAGCAAAACCAGGCCGGGCCTGACCGACGGGCTGGCGGCGGTGCATATGGTCCGGATACCTGCAAGCAAGGCTTTGTCTGGCGCGAAGCCTACGCGGAAGATCATGTCTGCACGACGCCAGCGGAGCGCGCACAGGCGGCTTTCGACAATCGTCTTGCCCCAAGCCGGCGCGCCGTGCCGCTTGCAACTGAGCCTACTCCACTTGGCACTGATACTGCGAAACCAAAGCCTTCTGAGCCAAGTGGGCGAGGGCTTCGATAAGTATATTGCACAGGGCTTCCGCCTTGTTTGGATAAACGGCTACACGGTGCAGGGTGTCGACCGTTACGCTGTGATATGGGAAAAAAGTGGGGAACCAGAATGGCTTAGCTTTAGTAATGGAAAAATTTTGGTCGTTAAGACTGAAAAGCCTATAAATCCTAGCTTCTAGTGCATGTCTTGATGCCTGATTCTATGACCACCGATAAGCTTCAACTGTCTCATCTTCAGCCATTAATGGGATAGTCCAAATCCTAACAAACGAATTTTCGGCATTACATACTTGTGGGTAGTGCTCGACCAAGCATCATAAATGGGACAGTTTGTTTCAATTGCTCACTAACGACCAAAATTTTTCCAATGTTAAAACTAAGCCAAGTAGAAAGTGCTTAAGTTTCGTTCATTTCGTTTTGTTTTATGTCATTTGAATGCTGGATTAATGCGATCTCATTTGCAATCTGAGTTAATAGTTCTATATTTGCCGAAGTTGAGAGTGAATGCATGACCGAACTTTGGCTCAATCAGGCGCTGAACTTGTGAAGATACAGCAGGAGCGTAACCTATGCGGATGCGAAGAGCGGCTATCCTTTTTTTCATGTGCATTTTCACAGTGATTTTCACCGCTTCTGCTGCCACTGCTGCGGCACGAAGCACACACGTAATTATCAAAAACAATACTAACCACACGATGACCTTTGTATCGGGCAGTACCAAGCATGGCATTGTAACTACAAAGCCACCTCATACGATTCCGGCTGGGGGCGTTGGTGATTTGCGTGCCGAATCAAAGGGCTTTGCAACCGGGACAGAAGGTTCAGTAATTTATAGACTCGACGGCATTGGTGGCAATGCCACGTTCTACTGGGACAATCCGTTCGTTGGAAGCAACTCTGCAAGTGGCTCAGCACCGGGAGGCTTCAAGGTGGAAGTAATTGGTGACAAAGGCAATCGGACCCTTGCTTTCTTCTCCATTCATGACGCCGATCGTCCTGTCGCCGTCTGTAATGGTGATTGGGTTGTTGCTAATTTAGGAACCCATGCAGAAGACAGCCTCGACGATTTCGATAAGAGTGTTGGATTTTTAAGCACGCCACTCAAACGATTGGGAATTAGCGGCTGGGTCGATACGGGTTGTGATGCCTCAGCCCAGGGTTGGGCAGTCCGAGATGCACAGCACAGCACCGATGGATTTTGGACGATTGATGTCAAACTGGCTCAGTTCACCACGAATGGCAAATCGCTTCCTGCCAATCAAACGCAATTTGTGCGGATTGAGGTCGAACCCAACACGCCCGCCCATGCCAAAGCTGCTGTCAAGGCAAATCAATTTATTCGATTTGATGGTCATGTACTAATCGACACACATCACGGAGAGGAGTTAATCGAGGTGCATCCGTGGAATCCGATCACGCTTGCGAGTGAACCGGCCCCTTACGGGCCAGATACCTGCAAACAGGGATTTGTCTGGCGCGAAGCAGTTCCCAACGATCATGTCTGCGTCACTCCTCAAACTCGTGAGCAAGCCCGTGCTGACAATGCCATAGGTGCTGAACGTCGAGAACCGAATGGTGGAGCATACGGACCGGATACCTGTAAACAAGGATTTGTCTGGCGCGAAGCAACTTCATCGGATCATGTGTGTGTCACCCCGCAAGTTAGGACGAATACAGCCGAGGACAACAAACACGTAGGGGAACGGCGCGTCAACAATTAGGTGAGTCTCTAAACAGTTTACATTCTCACGCCTCATCCACTGATGCAGAGTATCGCCACAACTCTGCACCAGGGCATTAAGGGCTGATTTGAGCAGCTTGATCTGCTTGCACTTTGGAGAAATGCTTGTCTATAGAACGGTTTGAGTCCATCCAGTTAGCCAGCAACTAAACACGAGCCATTAGGTGTAAAGTGAACAAATCTTGAAAAGGCGAGGTTTGTTCAAGGAAAGACGATGCCGGTTGAATTTCTCACTCATGAGCAGGAGCAGTGTTACGGATGTTACAACCAAGAGCCATCTCCCGCTCAATTAGCTCGCTACTTCCACCTTGACGATGCTGACCGTTCACTGGTAGTGCGGCGGCGTGGGAATCATAACCGGCTCGGGTTTGCTCTACAGTTATGTACGGTGAGGTTTCTTGGCACTTTCTTGACTAACCCAACAGACGTGCCTACCGGAGCCATCTCTTTTGTGTCATCTCAGCTTGGCATCACTGACAGTGGTTGTTTGTTAAAGTACCTGGAGCGACCAACAACCCCTTGGGAGCATGCGCGTGAAATTGCTCGACACTACGGCTATCGGAACTTTTCGGACCGATTGGAGTCGTTCAGTTTGGTTCGCTGGTTGTATGAACGCGCTTGGTTCAGTGCCGAAAGCAAGAGCGTACTTTTTGATCTTGCTACGGCTCGACTGGTTGAACGCAAAGTCCTGTTGCCAGGGGTCAGTACTCTGGCTCGGCTAGTGGCACGAGTACGCGATCGCACTGCTACTCGACTGTGGCGAGTCCTTTCCCAGATTCCCAACCCGGAGCAATGTAAACGCCTGGAGCAGTTGCTAATCATTCCTGAGGGCAGTCGTCAAACACCCTTAGATCGCTTGCGCCGGTCCCCAACTCGACAGAGTGCCCCAGCCCTGGTCGAAGCCCTCCAGCGACTAGTCGAGGTGCGTCAACTAGGTGTGGGCGGACTTGACCTTCATGCTGTACCCCCCAGCCGTATTGCTGCCCTTGCTCGCCATGCTGCTGCTGCTCGGGCTCAAACCCTTGCTCGCATGCCTACCGAACGCCGAGTGGCTACAATGCTTGCATTTGCTCGCATACTGGAGGCTATGGCGACTGACGACGCGATGGAGCTGCTGGATCTCCTGGTTGGGGAACTGCTGGCTGACTCAGAACGGACTGGCAAAACTGAGCGCTTGCGGACCCTCAGAAACTTCGATAAAGCGGCTTTGCAACTTTGTGAAGCTTGCGATGTCTTGCTTAACCCTGAGTGTGAAGATATAAAAGTCCGTTCAGCTATCTTTGCCCAGCTCAAACAGGAGCATCTAGCTGTAGCAGTAGCAACAGTCAGACAGTTAGCGCAGCCTAGTGATAGCAACTATTACGAGCTGCTGCTAAACCGATGGCGAACCATCCGCCGCTTTTTACCAGTGCTGTTAGAAACTATCGATTTTGGTGCTACAGAGGCGGGACAACCTATACTTGAAGCCTTAAAGTTTCTCAAAAAGATTGAAGGGCGCTCACGGGCTCCAATGGATGCAGCCCCGCTCGATATTGTCAATCGCAGTTGGCAAAAGCTAGTGGTGGACTCTGAAGGTCTTGTAGACCGACGCGCTTACACCTTCTGCGTACTAGAACGCCTGAGAGATAGTCTGCGTCGTCGCGACCTGTTTGTCTCTCCTAGCTTGCGTTGGGGAGATCCGCGAACCAAACTTTTGCAAGGAGCTGCTTGGGAATCGGCACGGCCTAGTATCTGCCGGGTTTTAGGTCGGGCTGTGACTGCTGAGGCTGAACTGAAGTCTTTAGCTGATCAACTTGACGAAGCCTACCGCCGTACTGCCGAGAATCTGGCGTGTAATGCGGCGGTCAGAATCGTTAAAGAGAACGACCGCGATACTCTTGTACTGACAGGCATCGATAAACTGGAAGAGCCTGCCTCCTTGGTGTGTTTACGAACTCAGGTAGCCGCCCTACTGCCAGCAGTAGATCTGCCCGAAATTTTGCTAGAGGTTCATGCCCAAACGGGATTTGCTGATGAATTCACCCATATTAGCGAAGCTGGAGCACGGGTGGAAAATTTGCCCGTCAGCATCTGCGCAGTCTTATTGGCCGCTGCCTGCAATATTGGATATGAACCACTGGTGCAACCCGATATTCCAGCACTAACAAAAAGCCGCCTTTTGTGGGTACAGCAGAACTACGTTCGGGCAGAAACCCTAGCCCGTGCCAATGCCCGCTTGGTAGAAGCCCAGACCCGAATTCCACTGGCTAAGCAGTGGGGTGGAGGGGATGTAGCATCTGCTGATGGTATGCGCTTTATTGTACCAGTGCGGACTCTCAATTCTGGTCCTAACAGCAAGTACTTTGGCGTCGGTCGCGGCATTACTTACTACAATTTTACTAGCGACCAGTTCACGGGCTTCCACGGTATTGTCATTCCTGGTACACTTAGGGATTCTCTGTTTTTGTTAGAGGGGTTACTCGAACAGCAGACTAGTCTCCAGCCCACTGAGGTAATGACAGACACTGCTGGTTACAGTGATGTTGTCTTTGGGCTTTTCTGGCTACTGGGTTACCAGTTCAGTCCCCGATTGGCAGATATTGGTGATGCCCGTTTTTGGCGAATAGCTCCAACGGCTAACTACGGAGCGCTCAATGGGCTAGCTCGGCAGCGTGTGAATACCGAGCTGATTGCACAGAACTGGGATGATTTGCTGCGAGTGGCTGGTTCCCTAAAGCAGGGTAAAGTAGGTGCTTCGGAGCTAATGCGCACTTTGCAGGGAGGCACTCGCGCTTCAACAATAGCAAGGGCCATTGGCGAAGTCGGGCGGGTCGCCAAGACGCTTTACCTACTGGCCTATATCAATAGACTTGTCCGAAATATTATCTCGGGGTCAAAAACATGGTAGAAAGGAAT
>CAXUIG010000368.1:0-5438 GCA_964250845.1 uncultured bacterium
TGTATTCCTTCCAGGGCTTACATTCCAGCATCCCATTTCAGGTAACCAGTGCCAATTAAACTATCTAAAATTTAATTATTTTTTGATAAATTGTACTTATAAAAGCCCACGCAGGTGTCTTTAGCTACAGCAGTTTTCACAACACTCGGAGGGCCAGCTAACATACTAGAAGGGAAGCGATCGCTATTGCCGAGCTTCTTGTCAAGCCCTTAAAGTCTTTTAGCACCATTAAAGGAGCTGAGCATGAGCGAAAAAACGACGCGGCGCACTTTTCTAATGACTAGTGTGGCTGTTGCTGGCGGTATTGTGGGAGGCGCTGCCTTGCAAGAAAATGTAACCAACCCCGCTACACCACCAGGGAAGATACCAGAAAGATTGCTGGGACGCACTGGAGTACGACTACCCATCTTCGGATTGGGGGGAGCGGGTCAAACGCCGCTATCATCGGACACAGCCGAGGGTGATGCCGTGGCGCTGATCCAAAGAGCGCTGGAACTTGGCATTCGTTACTTTGATACTGCCTCCAGTTACGGGCCGAGTGAAGACTATTTGGGCAAAGTGCTGCCAGCCCAGCGCTCAAAGTTGTTTCTAGCCAGTAAGACGGCTCTAAGAGATCGTGATGGTGCGTGGCGAGAATTGGAGCGATCGCTCAAACGCCTAAAAACCGATCACCTGGACTTGTGGCAGATGCACCACGTCTCTTTTGTGCAGGAATTGGATACCATCTTTGGTCGGGATGGGGCGATTCATGCCTTAGAAGAAGCGATGCAGCAGAAGCTTGTACGCTTTGCTGGCATTACTGGTCACCACGACCCAACTGCGATTGCAGAAGGGTTGCGCCGGTATCCCTTTCACACTGCCCTTATTCCGGTCAATGCAGCAGACAAACATCATCCGCACCCCTTCATCCCGGTGGTGCTGCCAGTAGCTCAAAAGCAAAACGTGGGTGTGATTGCGATGAAAGTACCGGCTTACGGTCGGTTATTCAAGCCCGGTGGGCTGGAGGGTATGCATCAGGCACTGGGATACACAATGTCGCAGCCTGGGGTTAACTGTTGCACAGTTGCGGCTGAGACGGTAGCTCAGCTAGAACACAATGTCAGTGTGGCTAAGGCTTTCGCGCCACTCACAGCTAAGGAGATGAGAGCGATTGAGCAACGCACTGCCGCCATCTGGGAGGACAGTACCTTCTTTCGCGCTTGGACTTAATGTACCAATTGACTCCTGTTCATAACATAACTTCTTGGCGTAGGCGACCATCTTCCATGGAGATTATGCGCTCTGCGATATCTAAAATTCGGTTGTCGTGAGTCACCATGAGAATGGCACATCCCTGTTCTTTAGCCAGTTTTTGCATTAGCTCCACCACATCTCGACCTGACTTACTGTCTAAGGCAGAGGTAGGTTCATCAGCTAAGACCAATTTGGGGCGACTCACTAGAGCCCTGGCAATGGCTACCCGTTGCTTTTGCCCACCAGAGAGATCAGGCGGGTAGTAATTCACGCGGTTACCCAATTTAACCGCATGGAGCATAGCTTCTGATTTGATGCGAGCTTCGTGATCGGCAATATCTTTGTGCATTTCAAGCGACATTTGGACATTCTGCCGAGCTGTTAAGAACTCCAGTAAATTGTGAGATTGGAAAATATAGCCAATTCGGCGACGGACTTGCACTAATTTTTCATTACTGGCTCCACGAAGCTCGTTTCCTAGAACTTTGACACTTCCCTCTTGGACAGAGCGCAAACCGCCAATCAAAGTCAGCAAAGTAGTTTTACCAGACCCCGATGGCCCAGTCATAATCACAATTTCTCCAGATTTTATTTCGAGGTTAATGTCAAATAAAATTTGGCTCTGTAATGACCCTTCACCAAAGTATTGATTGACATTTCTAATGGAAACAAGAATCTCTTGAGACGTCGTAGTAAGTTCCATAAAAATTTTAGAAAATATCAGCTGGGTCAGCAGAGCGTAGTTTACCCATCGCAATAGCACCGGAAACGAAACACATTAAAGTGACCGAAGTCAATACTAATAATGCCTTATCAAAACTCATAAGAACTGGTAAATGAGTGGCTTTATTTGCTATGTCATAAAGACCCAAAGAAAGAGCAAATCCTGGGATGTAACCTAAAACTGCTAGGAACGAAGCTTGTTGGAATACCACACCCAGTAAGTAGTTATTTTTAAACCCCATTGCTTTTAGGGTTGCATACTCCATCAAGTGATTAGAAATGTTACTAAAAAGAATTTGATAGACAACGGCTACACCAACAATAAAACCCATTGATACACTCAAGTTAAACACAAAACCGATAGGCGTTCTTATAGCCCAATATTGTTTCTCCATATCGATAAATTGTTGTTTTGTCAGGACAAGGACATCTTTAGGTAGGCTAGTTTCCAAAGCTCGATGAACTTGTTGAATATTAGCACCAGGTTTGAGAGTAATTGCGCCCACATCTATCTTTTCTGCCTGACGGGTTGGAAATGTTCGGAGGAATGTTAAGTAATTCATAATTAAATTACCATCCACTCCAAAAGAATTCCCTAGAGTAAATAAGCCGACAACTTTTACTCTGTATCCAACGGCTTGATTGTAATCAAATATCTCAATCTCAACTTTCTTTCCTCGATCAAATTCCTGAGATATCGGCCCAAATTCAACCCTGGACTTTCGGTCAAATAGAGCCACATCAGGAAATTTGATTTTATCCAAATTTTGATTTACTTCAGGTAATCCCAACGCTGGCTTGGCCGGATCAATACCGATAACGTATATGGTGTTCTTTTGACCATCTTGGGGATTTTTTAACTTCGCGAACGCAAAATATAAAGGGCTAACTGACTCTACACCATCAAAGCCTAGAGTCTGGTACAAACGAGAGCGGGAGAAAGCTTGCTGGGAGGTTAAAGCTCTGTACTGGGTACTGATTAAAAACAAATCTCCTTTTAGATTTGAATGCAAAAGTGTAGAACTTGTATAAAGAGCATCCTGAAAACCAACTTGCATGAAGATCAAAATGACAACAAAAGCAATGCCTGCCAAAGTTACTAGGAATCGAATTGTTTGTCGGGTTAGTTGTAGCCAAGCCAAAGGTATAGCAAGAATCATTGTTTCAGGATCACAGAATGTGGATTATTTATTTACTTGACAATATTTTCTGTTCAGGTGCTACATGAATGACCGTCTGCACCTGTAAGTCTGTTAAGCCTTCAACTCGCTTACTACTTAACTGATCCAGACGGATTTTCACCTCAACAACTTTGTGATCTGTATCTGCTGTTGGACTGGTATTGAAGACGTTTTGTTTGCTTACATGGAGACCAATATAGCTGACTTTTCCGGTTAAGTCCCCTGGAAAAGCTTCGCTATGAACGGTGGCCTTTTGACCTAGACGCACTTTTTGAATATCAGTGTCATAGACTTCTGCTACCACATACATCTGGTCGGTTTGTCCGAGGTCGGCAATCCCGTTATTGCCAACAATTTCTCCCGGCCAGGTATAAATTTTCAGGATTTGACCGTTGAGCGGAGCTCGGATAGAGGTTAAATCCAGTTGTGCCTGAGCCTCTTGAACTGCCGCCAAGTCTTTGTCAACATCTGCTTGCGCTGCCTGGACATCCGTAGGACGGACTTCAGCAATACTCTCCAGCTTGGCTTCGGCCTCGCTTTGCTGCTTTTGATTAGTTGCTATAGTACGGTTGAGCGTAGCTTTGGCCTCGTTAAGCTGCTCTAGAAAAGTATCCACGCTCAAACGCTTACTATCTGCTTGGGAGGCTGAAATAGCACCATTTTTGTATAAATCCTGATAGCGCTGATTATCCGTTTGGGCATTACGCAACTCATATTCTAAGCGAGCAATCGTCGCTTTTTGAGTGGCAATTTGTCCGCTTAACTCAGCCTGGAGGTTAGCAATTGTCGCTCTTTGAGCACTGATGTCTCCTGCTTTCGCCCCTGCTCTTACCTGAGCTAGATGAGATTGGTCAACTTCGACTTGTTTTTGGGCCTGTGTTAAGGCTGCAACGCGGAGAGCATGACTGGCAAGAATCGCCACCACTTGCCCCGCCCGAACCTTTTGTCCTTCCCTCACCAAGAGTTGCGCCACTTGCTCACCTTGAAGGGCATTGGGGGCAGACAGATGAATCACTTGTCCTTGAGGAGGCGCTAGACGCCCTAGAGCACCAACATTAGTGATAGCAGGCTCAGTCTTTGGAAGATTTGAGGCGATACTTGGAGGGGTACGGCGAACTTTGTCCAAGATGATGTACAAAGAAAGGGCCCCAGTGGTTAAAGACATAGCAACTAGCAAAATTGCAGGCCACTTACCTACAACTTTGATTAATGGTCGCCTTTGGTTATGATTGATAGAGCTCATTTTTTTACAACTTGCGATAGTTCATTGAATCAATTTTTGGAGATCGGTTGAAAGCAGCCATTCCTGTGTGCGCTGCATTCCTTCTGCCAAATCAATTTTGGGTTCATAACTTAACAGATTTCGGGCTTTTGAAATGGAATAAGCATGGGGCCGAGTGAGAAAATTTATTGCCTCCGGCAGAGTATCGGTTTTTTTACCCAAAACTGTATTCCCAAGGCAGCGCAGCCGGAGCAGAAACTTGAGCACATCTGCTGGCAAAGAAAAGGGCGCAGGTACACCTGCAATTTCGGCTAGGCAGGTAAAATACTCTTTCCAGGAAGTTTCTTGTCCATCAGTGATATTAAAGGCTTCTCCATATGCTTCTTTTTCTATGGCAAGAAAGATGGCATCGATCAGATTGTCCACGTATACATGGTTCATGATTCCTCGCCCACCATTTGCCAACATAAATAATCTTTGGCGCATTAATAAAAGCGGTCGGACTATCCAGAATATGCTCCCAGGTCCGTAAACATCTCCCGGTCTAATGACGATAATGCCGAAGTCTGGCGGGGCGTTAAGTTGTAAGAGTTCCTTTTCGGCTTCTATTTTTGTCTGACAGTAAGGATTATTCTCGCCACAGAGCGGTCCCGCTTCTGTGACTTGATCGGGATAGTTGAAGCCGTAGACCATAACGCTTGAGAGATGCACAAAGGTTTTCGCGCCAGCATCTCTAGCCGCTGTGGCTATATTGACGGTGCCGCCGACATTTACCTCACGAAAATGCTCAAGGGCCCCACTTTCTTTCGCAACCGCAGCCGTATGCAGAACTATGTCCACTCCCTGGCAAGCCTGTTTGGCAGCAGCTGGATCGGTGATGCTGCCAATAGTTACCTCAGCACCTAGTTTTTGCGCTTTTTTGGCCTTATGGGCGGAATGTTGCAGCCCTCGAACCTGCATCCCTTGCTCTATAGCGAGCTCGGCAGCGCGCAAGCCGATAAATCCGCCAATTCCAGTAATGAGGATGGTTTGGTTTTTGAGGTTCATGGGGCTCTCCTAGTAATAGAGGGGGAGAGGGG
>CAXUIG010000369.1:0-5415 GCA_964250845.1 uncultured bacterium
AGAGCACGTTTTATTATCACATGTTGCCGCTCATTAAGATGCGTTTGCCCTAAGGGCTTAGCTTTCTAATTTTTTACATCGAACTCAGGTATATAGGAAAAAGCTTACAAGAATCTACAATGGTGTGCCCTGCCTGAAGATTGAAAACTCCCCGGAAGTAGTTCGTGCGCATTGGGGATTACCCGAAAATGCTCCCTTGCTCGTGAATGTAGGCCGACTAGCTCAGCAAAAAAATCAAGCCATCCTGTTCGAAGCCCTCCTGCATCTACCTGAGGCTCACTTGCTCCTCGTAGGCGATGGTGAGTTACGGGCCTCTTTGCAGAAGCAGGTTGCTCAACTGCGACTTGAGAAGAGAGTTCACTTCTTAGGCGAGCTGGAATCTCAAGATGTCTTGGCATTGCTATTTGTCTGTTCCGTGTTTGTATTTCCTTCGTTCTATGAAGCCATGCCCATGGCTGTAGTAGAGGCTATGGGTTCAGGTTTACCAGTAGTGGCTAGTGATATACCTGCGATGCGGGAAGTGCTGGGTGATGCTGGAATTCTTGTCCCTTCAGAAAGTGCTGAGGAAATAGCCAGGTCTGTTCGACAGGTTCTGGATTCTTCAGAGCTTGCCAGTCGTATGCGTACACGCTCATTAGAACGTGCGCGTGTTTTTTCTTTGCAAAAAATGGTGGACTCTTATGAAGCAATCTTTACCTGAATCTGCTGACGTTCAACCGATCAAGATATTGGGGGTTACTGTTCATGCTCTATATATCTCTCAGCTCAATGCCCTGATTGCTGAAGCTGTTACCCGTAACCAGCGTTGGGTTATCGCCCATCAGAACCTGCACAGTATCTACGTCTACCACCACGACTCCAAGATGCGTGCCTTCTACGCTAAAGCTGACTACATACATATAGACGGCATGGCTCTGGTCTTCTTGGGGCGGCTATTAGGTTTTCCCCTCAAGCGGGAGCAGCGAGTCACTTACGTGGATTGGACAGGTCCTCTGATGGCCCAAGCCGCGCAGCGAGGTTGGCGCGTCTTCTACCTGGGGTCCAAGCCAGGGGTGGCCGAGCGGGGAGCCGAGATTTTGCAGCAGAGGTTCTCCGGCTTGCAGATTGCTACGGCACACGGCTACTTTGATGCTCGTCCAGATAGCCAAGAGAACCAGGCCATCTTGGCAGCAATCAACACTTACCAACCGCACGTACTGATGGTGGGCATGAGCATGCCCAAGCAAGAACACTGGGTGCTGGATAATCTTGATCGGCTCAGAGCGAATGCTATCTTGCCCGCAGGGGCGGCTATTGACTATGTGGCGGGTGCAGTTCCAACCCCACCAAGGTGGGCAGGAAGATGGGGGCTGGAGTGGCTGTTTCGCCTGGTAGCCGAGCCTGGACGGCTCTGGCGGCGCTACTTTGTCGAACCTTGGTTCCTATTGAGGTTGGTTTTATCCAATGGATAAGAATCTGGTACTGACTAGACGACGCGCCTGTTCGTTGGGCTTGGGTACTTTGGCAGGCATGGGTGCCTTCACAGTGGCGGGTGGACTCAGGCATTTGAACAACCAGATTCGAGCAGTTGCTGACGAGAAAAGAGAGTTTGCAGTAGTTGGGAATACTCCTTTACGCGAGCGGGCTGTAGCCAAAGGATTGATCTATGGAGCAGCGAGTACACACCGTGCCCTATCCTCGGATGCAGATTTTGCGGCTTGCTTCGCACAAGAGTGCGCTATTCTTGTGCCGGAATGGGAACTTAAGTGGGGAAGCCTTCGCCCTAGTCCAGATAGTTTTGACTTTACTAAAGGCGATTGGTTGGCTAAGTTTGCCCGCACTCACAACATGCGTTTTCGTGGACATACTCTGGTCTGGCACGAGAATTTGCCGCAATGGTTTGCAGGTACAGTAGACAGCCAAAACGCCGAGCAGATCCTGCTGAAACATATTGCGACGGTCGTTGGGCACTATGCCGGGAGTATCCATTCATGGGATGTGGTAAATGAGGCAATTTATCCTGCAGATGGACGGTCTGACGGTCTGCGAAAGTGGCCTTGGCTTCAATTTTTGGGGCCAGATTACATTGAGATTGCCTTTCGCGCTGCAGCTGATGCTGATCCGCAGGCGTTGTTGGTATACAACGACAATCGATTAGATTATGACACACGCGAGGAGGAAGCAAGGAGAACTGCTGTACTTAGGTTGCTAGAGCGTCTTTTGTCTCGGGGGACTCCCGTGCATGCTCTGGGTATGCAGGCTCACTTGCGGGGGGATGAAACCCAATTTAACCCCAAAAAGCTGAAGACCTTTCTGCGAGCTGTTGCGGGTCTTGGCTTGAAAATCCTGATCACCGAAATGGATGTGACAGACCAAAAGCTGCCAAAAGATACTAGTGTCCGCGAGCACATGGTCGCCGGAGTTTACGAGGATTATCTGGCGGTAGTGCTGGATGAGCCAGCAGTGATCGCAGTGTTGACATGGGGATTAAGCGATCGCTACACCTGGCTCTCAAAGTATGAACCACGGGCAGATGGTGCCCCAGTCCGCCCCCTGCCACTTAATACACAACTGAGACGCAATTTTGCATGGAATGCGATCGCCCGCGCTTTTGACAGAGCCCCGATGCATGCAGCCTAATTTTACGACTCCTAAATCTGGAGGTGCAGAGTATGACTTCTACTACTTCGTTATTGAGCCAATCTAAGCTAGATTTGCGCGCGCCCATGCTTACACGGCTACGCCGGGGAATTGGTGTAAGGTGGCTGCGAGTCATTACACTAATTTCGCTGGATACAACCATTTTGTATCTGGCATGGCAACTGGCCGAAATTTATGGTAATTCTCTAGATTATACTCGGAGCACGCCACACCATTCACTCTCGCTATTGCCAATTATTGCCACTGATATTAGTCTAATTGCAGCACAAGGACTATATGGTTCTAGGCAAAAGCGTCGTAATTATTTCAGCATTGCTAAATCCCTCACTTTTTCCCATATTCTGCTGCTACTCGTCGCATTTTTCTATCAACAAGGTGACTTAGTTTCACGGTCAACTTTTATCTATTCTTGGCTCTTGGGCAGCTCTTTTACTTGTATTGCCCGATTTAGTCTAGATAATGCCGTTGAACATTTCCGTAAACAAGGTGCAGCTTGCTATCCTACATTCCTCATCTGTCGCCCAGAAGATAGGGAAAAAGCTGTCAAATTACTGGTAAAAGAAAATTGTTACAATCTCCTTGGATGGGCGGATGTTAATTCAGTGGCAGCGGACAGAGCAAGTTTGGATGCTACTTTAGAACATATTTACGGTTTAGGCGTAGCAGAAGTTTTTGTCTGTTCCTGGGAGTGTGTAAAAAGTCGCATGTTCCTTTATTGGAAATTCCGAAATGCAGGAATTACGTTACATATTCTCCCTATTGGCTTAGAAACCATTAACCAAAAATTAGAGCTCAAAATGGTAGGTGGAATACCTGCACTTAAACTGTCTCCGCCGCTAATTACAGGCAGTGATTTCTTGGTAAAGCGGTGCTTTGATTTTTGTTGTGCTACTCTTTTTGTCTTAGTGGCCGCACCATTCTATCTCTGCATTGCCTTACTAATAAAACTAGATTCTCCAGGCCCAGCTTTTTACAAGCAGACTCGTATTGGCCTACATGGGCAACCGTTTAAAGTTTGGAAATTCCGTACCATGGTTTCTAATGCAGACCAGTTACAAAAGGATTTAGAAGTGAGGAATGAAATGAAAAATGGCGTATTGTTTAAAATAAAAAATGACCCGCGCGTTACCCGTGTTGGTACATTTTTGCGTCATTATAGTTTGGACGAGTTTCCGCAACTCTTTAATGTTATTTTTGGAGAAATGAGTCTGGTTGGACCTCGCCCTTTACCTGTTAGAGATGTAGAAAAATTTTCGGCTCACCACTTCATTCGCCACGAAGTTATGCCTGGCATAACAGGTCTTTTGCAAGTCTCCGGTCGGTCAAACATTACCGATTTCGAAGAAGTAATACGTTTAGATATGACCTATATTGAAAGCTGGTCTCTAGAGTTAGACTTGCAAATTTTGCTGCAAACTATTACGGTGGTTATTGGAAAAAAAGGTGCTTATTAAGTCAATTATGACCTTAAGTCTGGCCTACGCTGTGCGCCCTTGCGGGAATTTCGCCAGAGGTGACTTCACTAATCGATCAAACTGCTTACACCCTATGTGCTTTATTCGCCTTGGAATATGCGCTCTTTGAGTTATGGAAGTCTTGGGGTATAAAACCAGACATTGTTATCGGTCACAGTTTAGGGGAGTATGTGGCTGCTTGTGTCGCTGATGTCTTTCTTGACAAAGGGAAACTACCTTTATGTACCATATACCCTAACTAGCTTTCGATTCTACAGTTTGCCCCAAGAGAACCATCAGCTATGGTGTTATGCCCAAAGAAGACAACCGAGTGCTGGTAATGCTCATTGTGAGTTGTGAGACTTTATGTTAACTAGACGACAACACAAGTAACGCTTGTCATGCTTTACTCAGAGAATAAACCCTTGAATAAGCACATTCATCCTATGATACTAAATAAATCATCGACCCAGCTCTTAGTTGCAACCCTTGGCTGTACACTTCCGGGTCTAGTTGGAGTAAGCCTTCCCGCTGTGGCTTTTGACTTCCAACTGCAAGGGACTCTGGGACCTGCCACTTCTTCTGCCGGTACTCCGTCGTCTATTGGGTTTTCCACCTTTAGCGGGACCTTCTCCACCCTCCAATTTTCTCCTTCCACTCCCGGAAATCTTACTACCTATAAGGGAGATCTTACACCAGTCAACATTTCTTTCTCTAACCCTCAGGGCTTCACGTACACCCAAATGCCCCCCGTCCGAGGTTCAGGTATACCTCCGGGACACTCGGAGCCATTCAATGGCGGAATCGACATTGAGTTTCGAGACCCCTATCCCTCTGGTACAGGCCATTCTTACACTCAAGATTTTACCCTACTTAGTCTCTTCTTTTATCCTGATCCTGCAAATCCATCCGGGTTGAGCTTCTCTTCTGGAAAACTTACATATGATCAGTCTCTTCTAGGATTACCATCAAACTTTAGTTATTCACAATATTATTCCCAACCCGTTACCTCTGCTACCATCACTCCTGTTCCTGCGCCAGTTCCCATAGGAGGCGTCCTATTTCTTCCAGGTTTGGCGTACTCGCTTCTGCGGAAAAAGAGATAATCTCCCTTAACTGTTTTGATAGCATTAGGGACAATCACTCGGATCAATAGCTCGTGAATCAGACAAATCTGAGCAGCTAGATCAGTAGCGCTCAATAGTGAGCTAAGTTTCCAGTGCTGACTAAAATTGTTGACCGTTAGAGGTCGGTGTTTCAGCAGACCGGAGTAGGGTTTAGAACATACTATTAGCGCTTTTTATAGCCAGATGAGAGCTAT
>CAXUIG010000370.1:0-5400 GCA_964250845.1 uncultured bacterium
CTTACGGTTGGCTTACTCCTGATGGAGAACCTGTAGGGCTTACCGTGTTTCGGACAGATGAGATGCGTTTCAGTTGGGTTCCGTCTATACTCCGGTGGGATTGTTGTCCTTCACTATCAACGTCTACAGTTTGATAGTCACCCACTCACCTTTTGGTCAGAGTGTTACAGCCTTATTTCACTCTCTCCGCCATGACGAAGCTTACGACGATTCACTTTCGTTAACCCTTCTGAATCTTCCTCTTGCACCGATACCAACTTAGGCTGTTAGTATCTTTGTGCTTTCGTGCCTTGCATTCCAGTGAATTCATTACTTACTAACACTGTAGGCAGAGTCATTGACTCTTTTACGTGAGGACAAGGAGAAGGAATCCTTGGAGAGTTTTGACCCTCACTCAAACTGCACGACTTTCACGTCGCACGTAGACCTGTATGGCAACTTTCATGTTCCTAACAACTATGAACAAAAGTCTCCGAGCCAGGAGTCAGGAGAATCCAAGGTCTCAAGTCAGGGATTTCGAGCAAGATGCTTGGCCGAAATTCTATGGATAAATCCTCTTTTCTTGAAACCTAGAGTCATCCGCCACTCCAAAAGAAGCCATTCTGACTCGGAGACTCCTGACTCGGAGACTCGTTTTTACCGCACTAGCACCCTAGAGCGGAGTCTCAAAGGATTTAGGTCCCTGTTGGGGTAAACGACGACGACGTCAGATTTTTCTTTGCCCAGCAACAGCCCACCTACAGCGCCTGCTCCGGCACCGCCCAAGACCGCTCCTATAGGTACGCGGCCACCGATAGCTGAGAGCACTGCTGCGGCTCCTCCACCAGCTGCTGCACCTTTCAAGATATTACCGCTATTGTTTTTTGTGACCCGTTGAACTCTGGTAACTATCCCAGAAGCTGCATCAATATCCACTCGCCGATCAGAATTAAATATCAACTCCCTCGCCACGAATCGTACGCCTTTTTGATCGCCGCTTCCAGCAGGTTGCAGTTGACCGACGATCTGAGACCCAGCTGGAATCAATAAGCTACCGTCACTGCTTGTAACGTCACTTGCTACCTTGAGCGTTAGGGACGTGGTTTCCTTGGGACTGACAACGATTTTTTGTGACTTATCGTACCGCACCGGGATGCTAGTGCCAGCTGAGACTGAAAGCGGATATGATTGAGCAAAAACAGGAGCAGGGGTGACGATGGGTATTGCACTAGCTGTTATTGCTACTGCCATGAGTGCAGCTGTTCCAGATTTCCAGGTATTGAAACTATACATAAAGCATCGTTCTCCATTAATACTCCGCGTTACCTTTTATCTAAGTAGACAGTAAAGACAAAAAAAGGTTCCGTTCCAAGAATCTGCAGGTATATCTTTCCGTGAGCAGTGTCAAGTCGATAGACTAGGCAACAGTGCAAACGTACTGGTATTCCTAAATTAGGAGTGTGGCGCGATCGCCTAAATGATTCCTCTACAACTGACCCTCAAAAACTTCCTCAGCTACCGCAATGCAACCCTCGATTTTAATGGGCTGCATACTGCCTGCATCTGTGGCTCCAACGGAGCCGGTAAATCTTCCCTCCTGGAAGCCATCACTTGGGCAGTTTGGGGTGAAAGCCGCGCTGCCTCGGAAGATGACGTGATTCACACCGGCGCTCAAGACGTTAGGGTTGATTTCACCTTTACTAGCAACCACCATAACTATCGAGTCATTCGCACCCGTCACCGAGGGCAAAGCAGTTCTCTGGAATTTCAAGTTGCTACACCCACTGGCTTTCGGGCATTGACAGAGCGAGGGGTACGGGCAACGCAGCAACTGATTCTGGAACACATCAAGCTAGACTACGATACCTTTATCAATTCTGCGTATCTGCGCCAGGGAAGGGCGGATGAGTTCATGCTCAAAGGCCCCAAAGAGCGCAAAGAAATTCTGGCTCAGTTGCTGAAACTAAATCAATATGATGACCTAGAAGAGCGGGCGAAAGACTTGTCGCGTCAGTTCAAGGGTCAAGCCGAGCAGCTAGAGCGGAATTTGCAGTCAATGCAAACCCAGCTGCATCAACGTGAGGCGATCGCCGAGGAACGAGCCGACCTAGAAACCCATCTGGGCCAGATGCAACAAGCGCAAGTAATTGATAATGAACAACTACAAAGTTTGCAAGCCTTAGCCAACCAGCGGCAAGCCTGGTCTCAACAACTCAGCTTTGTCAAGCAGCAATACCAAAATCTCACTCAAGAGAGCGATCGCCTAGAACAAGAGCGGACTGTTATTAGCGGTCAACTATCAGCTATAGAAGAGATATTAAGTCAAGAAAATCAGATCAGAGCTAAGTATGCCCACGTAGAAAGTCTGCAAACCCAGGAAGAAACTTTAAGTGAGAAATTTCAAGCTCATCAAGCTGCTTGTGTGAGGCGACAGCACTTGCAACAACAGCTCTTTTCAGAAATTAATGAAATTCAACGTCAACTGCAACACGCCCAAGCCCAGCTGGAAGCCTTACAGCAACAGGAACAAGAACTGAAGCAAACTTTGAATAAATCAGCGGAAGTGGAAGCGGGATTGGCACAACTCGCAACAGCCCGTACCCGTCTGGCTGATTTGGATCAGCTGCAACTCCAAGTGGCTCCAATGCGGCAACACCGCGCCGCGCTGCAAAGCCAGATAGAGCGTGTTCAGGCTCGAATGCTGGCTCGATTAGAAGAACTCCAAGCTTCACAAACTCAGCTGAGTACCCAGCAGCAACTTCAGCCACGGTTGCAACAGGCAGTGATGAATGTGGCAGCGCAAATCGAGCAACTGGAGAAAAAGCGCGTATATCTTGAACGAGTGCGGGAAAAAGGACAGGAACGGCGTCACTTTCTGGAACGCCTCCAAGCACACCAACGCGACTATGAGAAACAGATCGCAGAACTAGAGCAAAAAATTCAGATGCTCGCCTCTCCCGATGCTATCTGTCCGCTGTGCGATCGCTCTTTGGATGAACATCACTGGAATCGAGTGGTGGAAAAAACTCAAACCCAGCACCAGGAAACTCAGGAGCAATTCTGGGTAGTGCGGGAGCAAATGGCAGTTTCTGAGCGAGAAATTCAGGTGCTGCGGCAAGAGTATCGGGAACTATCGCAAGAACTGACAACCTCCGATGCCCTGCGAGAGCAACGGGGGCAGCTGGCAGCTCAACTGGCAGCCACAGGTGATGCCCAGAATCGACTACAACAAATTGCAGCAGAAAAGCAGCAGTTGGAGCGATCGCTCGAGAGCGGGGACTACGCCCCTGACAAGCAAGAAGAACTGCGGCAGCTCGACCAATACCTGCAACAACTCAACTACAACGAGCAAGATCACGCCTTAGCCCGCAGCGAGATGGAGCGGTGGCGTTGGGCAGAGATTCGGCAGGGGCAAATTAAAGATGCCCAGAGGCGACAAGGGCAAATTGCAGCGCGGCAAACAGAAATTTTAGCGCAAATTGCCGGTTTGAGAGCAAGAATAGAGCAGCAAGAATCTGGTTCTGAGTGTTCCAAACAGATCACTGCTCTCGACAGCTACATTGCCGAAATTGGCTATGATACAGAGCAGCACAACGCCCTTCGCACTGCTCTACGTCAGGCTCAGTCGTGGCAGATGCGCTATCAACAGCTCTGTTCAGCTCTTGAGCAATATCCCCTAGCACAGCAACGATTGCAGGATTTGGCTAAAGCCATCCAAGCCAGATTGGCTGAACGACAAGTGATCGCCTCTCAAATCGAAACAATTGTCCACCAGTTGGAACAAACACCAGACACCAGTGCCCAAATTCAAGCATTGGAGCAGCAACTGATTGGGCGACGGCGGCAACTGGATGACCAGCTGGGCAAGCTGGGTCGCCTACAACAGCTGTTCACCCAGTTGGAAACCCTCCAAACTCAGTACGACCTTGGGCAGCAACAACTCTCAATAGCCCGGCGGCAATATCGTGTTTACCAGGAATTAGCCCAAGCTTTTGGCAAAAATGGCATCCAGGCACTGATGATTGAGAACGTGTTGCCCCAGATGGAAGCCGAAACGAATCAGCTGCTCTCTCGGCTCAGTGCCAACCAGCTGCACGTTCAGTTTGTAACTCAAAAAGCTGGGCGTAGTGGTCGGGCGTCTAAGAAAGCCACGAAACTGATTGACACGCTGGATATTTTGATTGCTGATGCGCGTGGAACCCGGCCTTATGAAACTTATTCTGGTGGGGAAGCGTTTCGGATTAATTTTGCCATTCGTCTAGCGTTAGCTAAACTATTGGCTCAGCGGGCTGGGGCGGCGCTGCAATTGCTGATTGTGGATGAGGGGTTTGGGACACAGGATCAGGAAGGTTGCGATCGCTTGATTGCAGCGATTAATGCGATCACCCCGGATTTTGCTTGCATCCTCACTGTCACCCACATGCCCCACCTCAAGGAAGCCTTCCAAGCCCGGATTGAGGTCAGTAAAACTCAGGAGGGTTCTCAAGTAAGCTTGTCAATTTAAGTTCAAACTCCGTAAGTCTGCGGTTATCAATCCAGAATCAACCTCTTATGGTTGAGGAGTATAACTGCCTCAATTGCTGGACCAGTGACATCATGATGACTGGCACTCATGACCTGCGCCTCGTCGCACTTTCTGTCTTGATTGCTGTGCTTGCCTCGTACACGGCACTTGAAATTGCTGGGCAAGTCACAGTCTCACAAGGGCGTGCTTACATCACCTGGCTGCTCGGTGGTGCAATAGCTATGGGAATCGGCATCTGGTCCATGCACTTCGTGGGAATGCTGGCCTTGCATTTGCCCGTGCCCATAGAATACTATTTTCCGACCGTGATGCTGTCGATGCTAGCGGCGGTGATTGGCTCCGGGGTGGCACTGCAGAAGGTGAGTCGCTCGGTCTTCAACCGAGGCGATCTGCTGGGTGGTGGTGTTTTCATGGGGCTGGCGATCGCCTCCATGCACTACATCGGTATGATGGCGATGCACGTCCAGGCGGTCTTGCAGTACAACTATCTGTTGGTGGCGCTATCAGTGGTAATTGCTATCACTGCCTCCTGTGTGGCTTTGTGGTTAGCTTTTGTGCTGCGAGGTCAGACGACTTGGGACTGGAAGAAGCTGGGGAGCGCCCTGATTATGGGAGCGGCAATTAGTGGGATGCACTACACCGCAATCGCAGCGGCTCACTTCACACCGAGCCAAGAAATTCCACCCGCTCCCTGCTACACCCTGAACATTTCCGCGCTAGCCACTGCTATTGGGATTACTACGCTGATCATCTTGGGTTCGACACTGCTAATTTCCCTGTTCAATCAGCGCCTTGCTGTCAAAGTCAAGACGCAGGCAATGCTGCAGACGCTAGTTCATCACATCAGTAAACCAAAAAGTTTTTCCCAAAGAGCGATCGCTAAATATTAGGTAGTT
>CAXUIG010000371.1:0-5382 GCA_964250845.1 uncultured bacterium
ATCTCCCCCTCTCCCCATCTCCCCCTCTCCGCTCATGTCCCAGCATCTAATTTCCGATACAGTAGGAACCTTCCTGGCTTTGTTCCCCATTGCCAATCCCATCGGTGCAGTGCCGATTTTTTATAGTTTGACATCGGCGGACACTCCGGCAAGCCGTCATCGTCAGGCGCGACAGACTGTCATCAATGTCATCTGTGTGCTAGCGGTTTTTCTGGTGGCAGGCAGATTGATCCTACAATTTTTCGGGATCTCGCTCGGAGTGCTGCGGATTGCTGGTGGTTTACTCGTTGCTCACACGGCTTGGGAAATGGTCACACCCCGCCAGCGACTGACAAAAAGGGAGAATGACGAGGCGGTGGATAAAGAGGATATTTCCTTCACACCTATGGCGGTGCCCCTGGTGAGTGGACCCGGAGCCATGGGGGTAGTGATTGGTTTAATAGATAAGACGAGTCAATGGCTGGACTATTTGGCAGACTTGGTCGGAATCGCTCTATTAGGATTTATTCTCTACTTATGTCTCGTCTTGGGAGAGCCCTTGATTAAGGCTCTTGGTCACAATGGTATGGGAGCGCTGAACCGGGTACTGGGGTTGTTCATATTAGCGATCGCAGTGCAGCTAATTGCGAAAGGGGTATTCGCTCTGTTGCAGGAATCAGCTCCCGGCCTGCTCCACTCTTAGAGTGGTTTAGCTAGAAGCTATTCCTTGGCTAAGGACTACAGCAGCTTCGCTACTTTTCCCCCTTAACCGTCAGATGCGCCGACTCCAAGGTTAAATTGCCCCAAAATGCAGCTCTTTCAGAGCTACCCCTATCTGGGAACTACTTTAATTCCAGTTCCAGGCAGTGCCTTAGTTCCTTCAATTCGTACACCTGCTAAAAGATTGGGATTAAGACCCAGAGAATTCAAAACAGTTACAGCAATTTGAGTTGTATGAACCTCATCTGTTACACTTGTGCCCTTAACCGTCGGGGATAAACCAGCACCACCTAAAATTAGAGCGATGTTGGTCGAATCCGCAGTAAACAAAGCACCATGTTCAGAAATCTTCTTACCATTTGAAGGATTACCAACAAAGATATAGCCAGGCAGCTCTTGGACGAACAGATCAGGCGTGCGGTTGTCCGGGTTAGGGCTAGGAGCCAAACCAAGCTGATAGGCTTTAGCCCCAGAGAAAACGTTGGCAATGCCAGGATTACAGGTGGGTGCTGAAGTAGAAGAGCCTGATGAACTACCTGTACAGAGGGGGAGTTTTCTCAAACTGTGGAGATATTTGGTGACATCGCTAATCTTGCTTTGATCTTTGAGCCAAACCAGAGAGACATTATCCTGAGTAGCCTGACTGACTGAGTTGGGATCTCCCAGGTAGAAGCTGATCGCATCCGGGATCAGGTTATCTTTGAGCAGAGTCCCGACACCGTTGCGGGGGTCTTGACCATGTTTAGCGACCAGAATGACCAGGGTATTGTCAGCTAGAAGTGGATTACTGCGGATCGCTGTCAGAATTTTACCGATACTCTGGTCAGTATGCTGCAGCGCATCAGTCAAAACGCTGGATGGACCGGTCGAAGGAGTAGCCCCTGTCGCATTCGGATTGTTGGTCGGATTACCGCTATTATTGATTCCACCATTAAGTGCTTTTTGCCCAACGCTCACGGCTTGGAAGTTCATCTCAAAGATGTTAGGCACGGGCGCATATTTGGTTCCTAAAGAATTCTGCCCATTGATCTCATTAAGAATGGCATTGACTTTCAAGTCGTCGTAAGCCTTAGTAAAGGTGGTGTTGTCTGTTACAACGTGAGCGTTTGGAGCAATTACCGGCTTACCATTTGTGTCGAAGGAAACAGCATCTACCAAGTTGCCGTTTGGATCAAAGATGACGCTGGCATTAATCTCAGGTGAGTAGAAGTCGTTAATCGAGTTACCACCGCGTCCTTGAACGATATTGTAGGCACCTGCGTGTTTATCGGAGAAAGCAGTGTATAGCCCAGCGTTATGAGCCACATTGAAAATCGTATTGATGCCGGGCTTGAGATATTGCCAGGGATAAACAGGCTTACAGTTTCCGCTAGAGCAATTTTGGGGTAACCGGCTTGGGTCGATACTCCCAGCTCCATAGTCCCCTTGAACGAATGGTTTGGTTGGATCGCCGCCCACATATCCACCACCATCAAGTTTCCAAATTACATTGGTCGGATCTGGATTGTTTGGATCGGCAGGAATGGAATAATCAATCGCTTCAAAGTAGGGTGCTTCAGTCCCCAATGGGCTATTGATATTGCCGCTGGGATCGCCGTTAAGTGGTGCAATCGGTGCGGTTAAATTGCGGGCATAGGTATCATCGTAGTAAACGCCAGTGGTCGCCGGACCAGCACCAGTGAGGTAAGACAGAGTCCCTGGGAAAGAATCGGATGGGCTGGTGGTAAAGGCGTTAGGGTAAGTCACCCCCATTGAGCGGAGACTGTTGATGTTGGTTAAGTAGGGTTGCAGTGCTGGGTCTAGGATATCTGCACTACGCAAGCCATCAACAGACAGAATTAAGACGTGTTGGAAGGTGGAAGCCTTGGCGGGCTGGTTGAGCAGCAAAAAGCTTGCCGATACCCCGCCAATTAAATTCAGTAAGCTCGTACGCTTAAGTAAGTTGAACATGATTTTGGTGAGCTACCCTTTTACAGACAAAAGAAGTCGAATTTATATCGTTAGTCAGCTTGCTTAAGACAAGGGGACGGGGAAGCTTTGCTCCTAGCCAGGATTTCCACCCTTGCACCCTGTCCTAACTTTTTTGACTATTGCGATATCTCGAAGACGTTAAATCTCCGATGAGGAATTTCGCGTATTCTAGAGAATCCTACCGCCTAGAGGTTAAGACAATGCTATGTAGAGGTTAAGACCATGCTATGCTCTCGGTAGTTTTACAGAAAATTCACAGCCCAGGGCAAACGCATCTAAAATTAACTCTCACTAAATGGAAAAAAAACTTAGTTTGTGTATTGAACGCAAAAATAATATTTTTCGTTAATCTATCTTTTTATCCCTAGACGAAAGGTAAAAATTCTCAGCTAAATAAGAAAGGGATAGGTTTGAATGCCTATCCCCCAGGTAATAAATTTTGCCTTCGTTGTGCCAAGCTAGACTTAGAAATTCATCTCAGCTGCTTGGACTTTTTCAACCTGCTTCTTCTTCAACACCAGAAAGACTTGAGACAACATGATACCGGCAAGGAAAACCATCAACCATTTAATCCGTGTCGAGCTTTGTAGAACGATTTCACCATCATCCTGACCAAATCCACCGACATTTGGGTTATTAGTTAAGGCATCACCAGCCTTGACTGCTTGCCCTTCAGATACAAGCAGTTCCGGCCCTAGCCCAATCGGATCAACTACTGTTTCACCAGTGTCTGTCTTGATTGTCACTTCGTATTTGGAGTTACCTTCTTCATCTTCTGTTTTGGCAATCTTAGTAATGGTGCCAGATGCAGAAGCGCTATAGACGGAGTTGTTGCTCTTTTCACCAGTAGGGTAAACCTGACCTCGTCCCCGGTTGCCACCCACATGAACGGCATATTTGCCAAAGTGGATGTTTTTATCCGTTGCTGGATTGGGCGAAAGAACTGGGAAGACAATTTCCTGATACTGTTCACCCGGTAGCGGACCGACTATAACAACGTTTTCTTGGTCTTCGCGGTAGGGTTGGAAATAGAGTTCTCCAACTTTTTCTTTCATCTCTGCGGGAATTCGATCCTCAGGAGCAATTTTGAAGCCTTCCGGCAACATGAGCACAGCACCCACGTTCAGTCCGCCTTTTGAACCATCGCTGAGCACCTGCTGCGCGTTAGTGTCATAAGGAATTTTCACCACTGCCTCAAACACGGTGTCGGGCAGAACCGATTGGGGGATTTCCACTTCTGTGCGTTTTGCGGCTAGGTGACAGTTGGCGCAAACAATCAGCCCAGTCGCTTGGCGGGGCGTTTCCGGAGCAGTTTGCTGTGCCCAAAACGGATAGGCAGCAGCGGCTTGAGGAAGCGCCAGATCGCTAATAAGGAAGAATGCCACAGTGGCGATCGCTAAGATTGCCGTCTTGACAATCGCTTTAGAACTGCGATGCCATCTCGCTGATAAAAAAGCTGTTTTCATCTGTAAGCAAAGATTCAGTCAGATAGTCGGTAAAAAAATAGCTCCGGTTTCTAGTCTCCGGTTTCTTAAGTCCACCAGGGTGCTTCACCCGTGCGGAAGTCAGTCTCAGTCCAGGGCGTAAAGTTAATTTTATCGTCTGCGATCGCTGTATGAACCAGCGCCAGGGACAGGGGAGCAGGGCCATGCACGACCTTGCCGGTGTTATCGTACTGGGAGCCATGACAAGGACACTTAAACTTGTTCTCAGCCACATTCCAGGGAACGACACAGCCCAAGTGGGTGCAAACGGCGTTGATGCCGTAATCCCCGATCGCCTCTTTGCTCTCCACCACAATATATGTGGGGTCGCCCTTAAATCCCTGAGCCAAGACGCGATCGCCTGGATTATGGCTTGACAAAAACTTACTTTCGCTGATATCATTTCCCAGCTCGTCTTTTGCCGTCACTCCGCCGCCGACTCCACCACTGCTTGGCGGAATAAAGTACTTGACAACCGGATACAATGCCCCTAGAGCTGTTCCCGTTATAGTCCCAAAAGTGAGAAAGTTCATAAATTGACGACGCCCCATATCGGGTACGTCCGCAGATCCAGAAATTTGAGCCATAGTTTACGCTCTTTGTTTGTAGCTTTGTTAACTCTTCTGGGCTAAGTCCCAGAACCTTACAAATCCTTGCCTAAGTCGAGCTGCTAGAAACCGCAATAATGCCACAATTCCTTTCTCAAGGATGTTTCCAGCCTTTCTAAGGGAAGGATTACATTTCTTTATATTGGTATCATACCTGAGTTACAGAGCGTCACATTATAACGAAATGTAAAATCTAACCGGCACAATGCCATGACAGGACAAGACTTACGCCAGCTGTTGCTTAATAAGTGGGGACGCTCATACGATGTGCAGATGCGGCGAACCCAAGGCAAAGTTTTTGTTCAGGTGATGTGGAAATACCTAGAGCAAGCCTCTTTTCCCCTCAGCGAGGCGGAGTACCAAGCGCATCTGGATACTGTTGCCAGTTATCTCCATGCCTTTGGTGGGACGGCACAGGTGCAAAAATTCATTGAAGAAACACGCGATCGCCCTCGACTGGGCAAAGCCGTCAGTATTCCCTTGGATTTGGGCGAGCGGGCTTCGGAATGGCTGCTATAAAGAGAGGAGCAGGGGAGCAGGGGAGCAGGGGAGCAGGGGAAAAGGAACCAAGCAATGCTAGGGTAACTGGAAACAGGAGCGGTTTGAACGACTACATCTAT
>CAXUIG010000372.1:0-5312 GCA_964250845.1 uncultured bacterium
ATTTTCATACTGAGCAATACCGTCAGATATGAGCTTAGACATGGCCTATTTTCCTCTGAGCGCAACAATTGGGGAACTACTAGAGAGCGGACTTTATATTGTTATTCCCAAATTTCGCGCTCAAATTAACAAAGGAAATAATATTTCCGTTAGGGCGTGTCTGCTTTCAACAAACGGCAGCAGTAAATTACCCAGGGTCAACAGCGTAGTGAATTAGCTGGGCGAGTCTCTGACGTAGGGTTTCCAGACCTAAGCGTGCGCTCGCTGAGATAAATACCGCCTGGGGAAACTCTTCTTGAGCCAGCGCGAGGGTGTCGCTATCCACTTGATCAATCTTGTTTAAAGCGACCAGCGCCGGGCCAGGAGTCACTGGCATTTCTGATAAAATGCTCATCACTGAACGAATCTGACTTTGCCAAGCCGGATGGGACAAATCCACCACATGCAGCAGGGCATCCGCTTCTGTGACTTCCTCTAGCGTGGCGCGAAAGGCATCCATTAACGACGCTGGCAGTTCGTGAATAAACCCCACCGTGTCCGTGACTACAATCGATTGGGGTGTACCCGTCACTGCATCAGGAATTATCAGGCGTCGCGTGGTGGGATCGAGAGTAGCAAACAGCTGGTCGGCTGTGTAAACTTCGGCATTAGTTAGCGCATTCAGGAGGGTGGACTTACCAGCGTTGGTATAGCCAACTATAGCCACCGAGGGGACTTCCCGATGTTGACGGTGCTGCCGCAGCCGCGAGCGGTGGGCTTGCAG
This sequence comes from uncultured bacterium, assembly GCA_964250845.1. Classification (GTDB taxonomy): domain Bacteria; phylum Cyanobacteriota; class Cyanobacteriia; order Cyanobacteriales; family Chroococcidiopsidaceae; genus CAXUIG01. The sequence continues at coordinate 764 of CAXUIG010000372.1, forward strand.
CTGGTCAACTTCCTGTTGCAGTCGGGCAATGCGACGCCCCAAGGCGCGGCGCTCGGTTTCCAGTTTCGTTTCACCGGGTCCCCTCGTGCCGATACCACCACCCAAGCGCGACATCGCTTGACCTCTGCCAGTCAGTCGTGGTATCATATATTCCAGCTGGGCTAATTCTACTTGCAATTTACCGGCGCGGGACTGGGCGCGTTGGGCAAAGATATCCAGAATGACTTCGGTGCGGTCTACTACTCTGATGCCAATTTGCGTTTCTAAGTTGCGAACCTGAGCAGGTGTTAGGTCGCGGTCAAATACAATTAGATTGGCCCCCAGTGTCTGCGCGGTAAGGGCGATTTCTTGCACTTTGCCTTCGCCGACGACAGTTTGGGGATGGGGGCGCGATCGCTTCTGCCGCAGTGTATGTAATACCTCTCCCCCAGCTGTGTCCACCAACCGCGCCAGCTCTTCCACGGTATCCTGGAAATGCTCAGTCGTCATGCCATCGGTGATCATACCCACCAGCAGCACCCGGTCTTGGTCAGCGTCTACTTGAGCCGCCACAAATTCCCGCCGGAACTCTGCTTCGAGTCCTTCTACCAGATCGAGAAAATCCTGCTCGGTCAGTACATCAACGCTCAGGGGCGGCGACACGCTCCAAGTGGTGATTCCTGATTCAAGACTTTGGGCGTCCTGGTTATGTAATGGTACTAACTGAGCCAAGTAAGTTTCTTTGACGTACCCAGTCGAACCACCGCCTCGGCGTTCAAATCCGTGACCACTGAGGCTGAGAACAATTAATGCATCTAGCCGCTGGAGTGCCATCGCGGTGAGGGCGGCTTCACTCGGTGGTTCTGACTTCATCTGAGTAGCGATGCAGCGAATGCCGCTAAGTCGCTCAGCACCATACCGGGGTAGTTCTAGGGGAGGAATCTGGGTTTGACGGGGTGTGCCTACTCCGACGCGAATCACCTGTCCTCGCCGGTTGATGTAAGCACATAGCGGCTGGTTGAGTTCGGTGCTAATTGCCGCCAGCCGCTGAGCAAATTCAGGCGTAGTGATGCGATCGCCCGGTACCCGCTGATGATATAGCCGTTGTAGTTGCTTCATCTGGCTGGCTTTTAAACCTTGAAGATTACCGTAGATAGTTTCGATAGGCGTATTTGACCAGTTATCTGGCCTCCGAATCCACTAATTTTATTTTATCGAATTTCGCTGTTCGACATTGCTCCCTCACCCGTGTGAAGAATACCGGATATTTTCAGACATCGCCGTTCGCCACTGCTTTACAGCTGTTTGCGATCGCACCGGCAACCAGCTGTCGTACTGGGGGTAAACCGGCAAACGGGGCATCAGTTGCCACCCAGCTGGCTCTAAGATTTCTCTCAGTTTCTGCTCATGGGGATGAGGATAATCGGGATTCACTTCATCTTTTGGCCCAATCCCCCCTAAATCCCTCGCACCGGCTTCTAAACAAGCTAGTAACAGACTGGGGTCTTTAACTAAATTGGGTGGAATTTGCAAGGTAATTTCTGGCGGCAGAATCTGACGGGCTGTGGCAATCACTTGCGGCAGCTCAAAAGTGTCAAAACCTGGAGCATCCCAATGCTGCTGACTTCCTGGACTATGAGGTTGCAGGATGACTTCTTGAATGTTGCCCCACAAGGAGTGAAGATGTGCGATCGCCTCTAACGTTTCCCACCAATCCTTCTGTGTCTCCCCAATGCCCAGCAGTAAACCAGTCGTAAATGGAATCCTCAGTTCCCCAGACATCGCCACCTGTTGCAACCGCACCTGCGGTACTTTACTAGGAGCCTTTAGGTGAACTGTTTTCAATAGCTCGGGCGTCAACTGCTCCAGCATCAACCCCATCGACACATTCACCTTCTTCATCTGTGCCATTTCTGCAAAACTCAGGGGCCCGACATTTGTATGAGGTAGAAATCCCAACGAGAGCGCCAGTTCGCACAGGTCATAAATCAGCCCGAACCATGCCTGGCGTCGCGATGAGTGAGGATGCACCTCACCGCTGAGGATCAGGATTTCACATATACCTTGGGCTTGGAGTCGTCTCAGCTGGGCTTCTGCCGCTGACAGAGTCAGCCAGGGACTTTTACCTGGATCTGCCCGAAAGTTGCAGTAGGCACAGAGATTAAAGCACTCGTAAGTCGGGACTAACGTGTAGGCAGGGCTGTAAGTTACAACATTGCTCAAAAAATTTGTTAAAACCACTTTACAAAATGAAACAAAGATCTTATTATATAAATATAGGTAAAAAACAACCTACCTATCTCGTTACATTAAGCACTCATAAAACAATGACAACAACCTTACAACGTCGCGAAAGCGCCAATGTATGGGAGCGGTTTTGTAACTGGATCACCTCCACCGAAAACCGCCTGTACGTAGGCTGGTTCGGCGTATTGATGATCCCAACCCTGCTCTCCGCTACCATCTGCTTCATCATTGCCTTCATCGCTGCTCCTCCCGTGGACATCGACGGCATCCGTGAACCAGTAGCAGGCTCCTTGATCTACGGCAACAACATCATCTCTGGTGCAGTTGTGCCTTCTTCCAACGCCATTGGTTTGCACTTCTACCCAATCTGGGAAGCGGCTTCCTTAGATGAGTGGTTGTACAACGGTGGTCCTTACCAGTTGGTGATATTCCACTTCCTGATTGGCGTGTTCTGCTACATGGGACGTGAGTGGGAACTATCCTACCGTCTGGGCATGCGTCCTTGGATTGCTGTAGCTTACAGCGCTCCAGTCGCCGCCGCCACAGCAGTGTTCTTGATCTACCCACTGGGCCAAGGTTCATTCTCAGATGGCATGCCCCTGGGAATCAGCGGTACATTCAACTTCATGTTGGTGTTCCAAGCTGAGCACAACATTCTAATGCACCCGTTCCACCAACTAGGTGTGGCTGGTGTGTTCGGTGGTGCATTGTTCAGCGCCATGCACGGCTCGTTGGTAACCTCATCCTTAGTGCGTGAGACCACAGAAACCGAATCTCAGAACTACGGTTACAAGTTCGGTCAAGAAGAAGAAACCTACAACATTGTGGCTGCTCACGGCTACTTTGGTCGGTTGATATTCCAATACGCCAGCTTTAACAACAGCCGCAGCTTGCACTTCTTGCTAGCAGCATGGCCAGTAGTGGGGATCTGGTTTACCTCACTGGGAATCAGCACCATGGCCTTCAACCTCAACGGCTTCAACTTCAACCAGTCAGTGATCGACTCACAAGGTCGTGTGATTGGCACTTGGGCAGACGTGCTCAACCGCGCCAACCTCGGGATGGAAGTAATGCACGAGCGCAACGCTCACAACTTCCCACTTGACCTGGCTGCTGGTGAAGCTACTCCCGTAGCATTGACTGCTCCAGCAATCAATGGTTAATAGCTAATATCTAGCTAAATAAAAAGCGCTCTCCTCGGGGGGCGCTTTTTTGTGTTTAAATGTAACGAAGGTCAATTCGCAACACTGCTCAAGTTGCGCCAAGTCCCTGTTATGACTAAAAGCTGGCTCAGTCGGTATTGGCGGTTACGTCTGGCGGGAACGTTGGCAATAGTCGGGGTGGTTATGGCCTAGCCAACCGTGACCTGATCGGTTTCAACATTTGTGGCGCCATTAACGTCTAAAGCCACAGCAACCATCTGGTTAACAATTTCCTGGCTGGGGGCTTCGCCTTTCAAAACGACGACGCTGCCTGTCTGAGCAACGTAGACCGTATCAATATCAGCCAAATCTGGGTCTTGATCGAACGCTAGAGCAACCCGCTTGGCTAGTCCACTCTGGTCGTATTCTCCATTTAAGCCCACGCGCTCTGGGGGAGTTGACTCAGTAGGGTCAGAGGCTTGATCATCTGGCGAGGCACTATAATCTGGGGCGGCACTGGGATTGACTTGTGCGTCCTGAGGTTTTTCGAGTCCAAAAAGTCTTTGTAACCAACCCATGGACGTTTTTTCTCCGATTATGTTCACTTAGATTAATTAAAACTGGTTTACAGTCTAAAAAGATCTGTCTATGAAAAGATATAAAGTTTTCTAGTTCATAAGTCTTTAGGTAGATTTTGCTGGTTCCAGCCAATTCAGTATAATTTCCCTCTTCCGCTTATTCCTAGACAGGGCTCTCGAGGCTCGCAAGCTGCCAAATCTTGATGGTATTATCCCCACTGCCACTAACGAGTATTTTCCCTAAGGGGTCGAAGGCGACGGAATTAACATTACTTGCATGCCCAGAGAGGGTGCCGAGCAGCTTTCCAGTGCGCAGATTCCAAAGCTTGATCGTATGGTCATCACTGCCGCTGGCAACAATTTGACCATTGGGGCTGATGGCGACGGAATTAACATAACTTGAATGCCCAATTAGGGTGCGCACCAGCTCCCCAGTGCGCAGATTCCAAATTTTGATCGTTCGGTCCCAACTGCCGCTGGCAAGCATTTGGCCATCAGGGCTGAAGACGACGGATCTAACCCGACCTGAATGCCCAATCAGGGTACGCAGCAGCTTTCCAGTGCGCAGATTCCAAATTTTGATCGTATGGTCCTTACTACCAC
>CAXUIG010000373.1:0-5257 GCA_964250845.1 uncultured bacterium
TGAGTGTGACTGTGGGGGGAATTCCTCTGGCTCAAGTGTGCGAAGCTCTCGAAACCATGGGGCGTGCTGGGACAACAGTTGGTGCCGAAGTACTTGTAAAGCAACTTCAAATCGAGTTTGAACGACTAGAAGCCGCTTTGCTTTTAGAGCATGCAAGCTCTAACGACTTAAGGTACGCATAAACCTTTGTAGATTGGTTAGGAACCCTGCCTTTTTAGGTGGTGGGGAGCCAGATGGCTGAGTTGTCCCGGCAATGATTTGGTCAAGTTCCTCACCTACTGGTTTCTTGGGCAGTTCTGCAATCAGCTGGTAGTCATTGCCGGTTTCCCGCCAAACCTGCCAAGGGTCTGGGTAGCAGCGCAATAGGGCCGCTCCGTCTAAGGGTCGGATGTGGTAGCAGGATTCAATGGTGTTGAGGAAGCGACTACGCAATTGCCGCCCCGCATAGCCTATGCCAATGGTGGACACATCTTCCAACCGGGGATTGAGCATCACAAAGGGCCGCGAAGAACCTGCTTCTTGGCACAGCTTTTCCACTTGAGCCACTTCCACCGCTGAGGGGGCAACAAACAGGAAGGCCCTGTCTTCTGGCTGAACTTGCTGCTGTACCGGCAATCTTCCTGTACCGATTTCGAGGATTTTAAACGGCACGTCTCCCCAATCACGACGGGCTAGAGCAGCTGCACCAGCATCGGGAAAGAAAACTTTGAGTTGGGAACCGAGCTGGTCAAAGACTGGGAGGAATTGCAGGGCTACCGGCATCGGTTTGAGTTCTGGGAACAGCAACTCTACTTGTAACCGGGAATAACCATCTGCGATCGCTGCCTGGGTTGCGTCTCTAGCTTGTGCGATCGCGTCTTCTAAGGTCTTGGGAAGTTCTGCCATGTTAGTACACTGAGGGGGTCAGGGGGTGAGGTGGCATCTCTTTTAGGATCAGCCGTTCCAGAATCTGCTTGAGCACCATTGCCGCCCAGTCTACATCAGCTGCCGTGGTGTCGCGCCCCAGTGTTAGGCGGATAGCCCCTAGGGCTGCCTGGGTAGGGTAGCCCATCGCTAGCAGTACTGGACTGGGAGTGAGTTTTCCACTGTGGCAGGCAGAGCCAGCACTAATAGCAATCCCAGCCATGTTCAGCTGCCGGACGATGGTTTTGCCACTGATTTTTTCACCATGGGCGTGTTGTAGGCAGAAACTAACGTGGTGGGGCAAGCGTGAGCGGCGATCGCCAGTGGGAATTAGGCTCGGGGTATTAGCCAGTTGGGCAAACAGCTGGTCTCGTAACTGGATCAGGCGAGGGGTTTCCGACAACATTTCTTGTGCTGCCAGTTCAGCTGCGACGCCGAAGCCTGCGATCGCATGTACTGCTTGTGTCCCAGAACGTAGTCGCCATTCTTGACCGCCACCACATAGCAAAGGTACTAATTCTACACCACGACGGACATAAAGCGCCCCAGCACCCTGAGTGCCATAAATTTTGTGGCTAGAAAGTGAAAGCAAATCCACCGGCAGGTTTTTCACGTCTATAGGCAAGCGCCCTGCCACCTGAACCGCATCTGTATGAAACAGGACACCATGGGAACGGGCAATATTGCCCAGTGCTTCAATTGGTTGCAGTGTACCGACTTCACTTTGACCGTAGATCACCGAAACCAAAACTGTATTGGGCCGCAATGCCGCCTGAAGGTCGAGGGGATTAACCGAGCCTTTTGCATCTACCGGCAACCAAGTCACTTCCCAGCCCCACTTTTCCAGCAACCTAGCCGGTTCGGCAACAGCTGAATGCTCCACACTCGAAATTATCAAATGTTGGGGTGCGGTGTAGCGACGGGCAACACCCATAATCGCCAAGTTGTCGGCCTCCGTGCCGCCAGAGGTGAAGATAATGGACTCAGGTTCTTCAGGTATGCTTAGTAAATGGGCAACTTGCATTCTGGCTTGTTCCACCACTGTTGCCGCTCGTTGTCCCCATTCATGTAAGCTGGAAGGATTGCCCCAATACTGGGTTAGGACTGCTTGCATCGCCGCGATCGCCTCTGGGCGCGGCGGTGTTGTAGCACTGTAATCTAAATAGACTCCCTTGATTACTTGCTGCATAGACCTTTGGGCCATTTATACTCCCCTATAATACCTGTCTCATAGCTCAGTCAGGCTTCCGGATTCGGCTAAAATCGCTGCAAGTAGCCTTCTAGAGTCTGATGATTTCATGAACAAAACCGAACTGATTGCCGCCGTAGCAGCCAAAGCCCATGTCAGCCAAAAACAAGCTGACGCCATTCTCAGTACTACTATTGATACCATAGTCGAATCAGTTGTGTCTGGCGACAAGGTAGTGTTAATCGGCTTCGGCTCCTTTGAGTCTAGGGAAAGATCAGCGCGTTCTGGCCGCAATCCTAAAACAGGTGATCAAATCACCATTCCGGCCACCAAAGTGCCGGTTTTCTCGGCAGGGAAGGTGTTTAAGGATAAGGTCAAGACAACCGCTTAAGACTTCAGTCGTTCCCATACCCCTTCCACTTAGGCCCCCCTGTATCCGGGGGGTAAGCTGCCCGTTTTCCATGCGAACGTTCTTTTTTTTCAGCGGCGAAGGTTAATACTGCGCCGTGCATCCGCAATCTTTTTCCAGATGTGAAGTATATAATTTGACACTCTCGCCTATGTGCGTAGAAGATAGAGGGTGTCGCGCAGTTTTATACATCGATGTTACTTAATTATTTCAACCGCCTGCTTCGTTGTTCCGCCTTGCTTCTATTGCTGACCACCGAAGCTTGTCAACAGCAAGGGCTGCAAACTCAGCGACCAGCTCCCTTGCCCCAAGACCCTCTAGTTCAGGTATATTTTAATCACGAACAGTCATCAGAATACACAGATCCTTACCGCCACCAGACTCGACCAGGAGATGACTTAGAAAAAGAGATTGTCGATACCATTGCAACTGCCCATTCCACGGTAGACCTAGCAGTGATGGAGTTGCGGTTGCCCAAAATTGCTCAGGCTCTCGTTGACCGCCAGAAAGCCGGTGTCAAGGTAAGAGTAATTTTAGACAAGAACTACAGTCGCCCTCTAAGTGTGCTCACTCCAGCTGAAGTAGCGAAACTACCGTTTCGAGACCGCGATCGCTATGACAATGAAAGGCAGCTGAGTCAATCATCAGGAGATGCGGTGACAATGCTGCGTGACGGTGGTGTACCAATAATTGACAACAAAACTAATGATTCAGGTGGAAGCGTAATCATGCATCACAAGTTTGTCAACATTGATGGTCAAGCCCTGATTGTCACCTCCGCCAACTTCACCACCAAACAAATCCACGGAGCAATGAATCATTCACAGAGTCAGGGGGATGCCAACAACCTGGTGAAAATTGAGAGTCCCCAACTAGCTGCTCTGTTCACCCAGGAGTTTAACTTGATGTGGGGTGATGGGCAGGGAGGCAAGCCAGATACGAAAAAGTTTGGCTTAATGAAACCATTTCGACCGATTCAGCAAGTCAAATTGGGAGACACCACGATAGAAGTGGATTTTTCTCCTACGTCCAGAAGTCAATCCTGGGAACAGAGCGGCAATGGTCTGATCGGTAAAACTTTGAGTACGGCTAGCCAATCAGTAGACATGGCTTTGTTTGTTTTCTCAGAACAGCATATTGCCGATATCCTGGAAACAGAACATCAACGGGGGGTGGAGGAACGCGCTCTGATTTCGCGGGACTTTGCCTATCGCCCTTACAGTCAGGGACTAGCCATGCAGGGAGTTGCCAGCCACAGCTGCAAATTCAAAGGCGTCCAACATCTCTGGCAAAATCCAATAAAAACGGTGGGTGTACCCGAGCTACCCCAGGGTGAGTTGTTGCACCATAAGTTTGCTGTCATCGATAGGCAAACGGTGATCACAGGTTCCCACAACTGGTCAGAGGCAGCCAACAGTAAGAATGATGAGACCCTATTGGTGATTCACAATCCCACCGTTGCCGCCCATTTTGAACGCGAATTCGAACGACTCTATACCAATGCCGAGATGGGCGTACCAGCTACGATAACGAGAAAAATCCAGCTGCCGTTGACCCAGTGCGCCACCTACTCTGCTGCATCCGGCTCAGCTCGCGATCGCGCTGAATATTAAGGCTTGTCGATTAGTCTAAACTGGTACTGAGATTTCAAAGGTGGTAATAAGACCGATACCACTTGACAAAACGTTCAATCCCGACTTCGATAGGTGTGTTAGGCTTAAAGCCTACATCCTTGACGAGAGCATCGACATCTGCATAGGTTACAGGTACATCGCCTGGTTGAAGCGGCAGCATATTTTTTTCTGCTTTCATAGCCAAACAATCTTCTAGCACCTGGATGAAGCGCATCAACTCAATCGGTTGATTGTTGCCAATATTGTAAATCTTATACGCAGCATCACTGATATTAGCGTTTGGTGTATTCCCTGAGTATGGGAGATTAGGAGCAGGGATTTTATCCAGCACTCGGACAACACCTTCTACGATGTCATCAATATAGGTAAAATCGCGCTTCATCTTTCCGTAATTAAAGACATCAATTGGTCGCCCTTCTAAGATTGCTTTGGTAAACAGAAATAACGCCATATCTGGACGCCCCCATGGACCATAGACGGTAAAGAAACGCAGCCCAGTAGTCGGCAGACCATACAAATGGCTATAGGTATGCGCCATTAGTTCGTTAGTTTTCTTGGTGGCAGCATATAGGCTGAGTGGGTAATCTACGTTGTCGTGAACAGAGAATGGTATTTTGGTATTAGCACCGTAAACCGAACTAGAGGAAGCAAATACCAGGTGCTTAACTCCCGAATGGCGACAACCTTCTAAAACATTGATAAAACCAACCAGGTTGCTATCTGTATAAGCATGGGGATTCGTTAAGGAGTAACGTACACCAGCCTGCGCTGCCAGATTGACCACCCGCTCAAAGTGATGCTCTGCAAACAGCCTAGCCATACCTTCACGGTCTGCCAAATCTAGCTTGTGAAACCCAAAACTTGATTTAGCTTGCAGTTGGGCAAGCCTATCCTTTTTAAGCAGGACATCGTAGTAATCGTTGAGGTTATCTAGCCCAATGACCTCGTCCCCCCTAGCCAGTAGGCGCTGACTCAGATGAAAACCAATAAAACCAGCAGCACCCGTGACTAAAACTCTGACCATACACTTCACTAGTAAAGCTCATATTACGCCATTTATATATGACCACAGTGAGAGTTGAGGGAGTGACGGGAGGAAATTCTCCCCCTCTCCCCCTCTCC
>CAXUIG010000374.1:0-5210 GCA_964250845.1 uncultured bacterium
TGTCACAGCTTACAGAGGGCTTAGCTTTCTAATTTTTTACATCGAACTCAGGTTTGTGGCGTTTATGCTTAAAAACAGACAAGAAACTTTGTATTAATTAGCTTTAAAAAAAATATGGCAAGCAGGGATTTATCTGATTCCCAGCCCAAGCAGGCTAGTACTCAACAAATGCCTAAGGTCAACCTGCTGACGATGTTTCGGCTCGGTCTGTTTCAGATGGGGCTGGGCACTATGTCCGTCCTGACGTTGGGGGTGCTCAACAGAGTCATGATTCAGGAGTTGGCAATTCCGGCTACGATTGTCGGGGCAACGATAGCAATGATTCAATTTGTCTCCCCAGCACGGCTCTGGTTCGGACATCTGTCCGATGCCAAGCCCTTATTCGGCTATCACCGCACAAGCTATATCTGGCTGGGAGCGGCTATATATGCGATCGCTCCGTTTATAGCAGTACAAGTAACTTGGCAACTGGGCAAAAGTTGGCAATCTCATGCTTGGACAACCGAAGCTTATGGCTGGATAGGACTTCTGGCTCTAAGTTTTGTCTTATACGGTCTGGCGCTAAGTGCTAGCTCTACTGCTTTTCCGGCTCTGTTAGTCGATGTTTCTGATGAAGACAACCGTTCCAAACTGGTGAGTATTGTCTGGTCAATGCTGATAGTAGGAGTTGTTGTGGGGGCGATTGTCAGTAGTATCTTGCTCAAGCAAGTAACTCGAAGTACACCCCTAGAAACATTGGAGGCATCAATCAACCGACTGTTTATCATCATCCCGGCGATTGTCTTCGCTGCTTCGCTATTGGCAACTGTTGGTGTTGAGAAAAAGTATTCACGCTATTCCTCCCGTTCAAAAGTGGTCAACCGGGAAGATAAAATTACCCTGGGCAAAGCTCTGCGAGTCCTGACTGCGAGCCCCCAAACTGGGCTATTTTTCACCTTCTTATTGTTAATGACAATTAACTTGTTTATGCAGGAGCCAGTTCTGGAACCATATGGGGCTAAGGTCTTTGGGATGTCGATTGCTGAAACTTCTAAGCTGCCTTCATTTGGGGGCATAGGAACGCTGATTGGCTTAAACATAACAGGCTTTTTAATTGTCCCTCGCTTGGGTAAGGAAAGAACTACTAGACTTGGCTGTTTATTAGTCGCCGTCTGCGTTGGCTTGATTGGTCTATCGGGCTTCACCCACAATCAGATGTTGCTGAAGGTAGTGTTATTATTATTCGGTTTGGCTTCAGGTGTCGTAACGACGGGAGCAGTCAGCTTGATGTTAGATCTCACTGCGGCTGAAACCGCAGGCACTTTTGTTGCTGCTTGGGGACTGGCTCAGTCGATAGCACGGGGGATAGCAGTGGTGACAGGAGGTGCTCTCTTAGATTTGGGTAGAACTCTGTTTTCTGCCCCAGAGCTTGCTTATGGACTTGTATTTGTGCCCCAAGCTCTGGGAATGGTAGTGGCTATTTGGTTTCTCAACCGGGTGAATGTGGCAGAATTCCGCACTCAGGCACAGCAAGCGATCGCATCTGTCTTGTCAGGAGAAGTAGATTAATGAATGATTTCTGGACAAAAGTTCTCGACTTTGCCCAAGTGGTCACTGCTAGAGTGGGAACCCAACTGCTGCAAGATTTTGGAAAAGTGCAGGCGTCCGAAAAGGCTGATGGAACTCTGGTGACACAAGCGGATAAGTGGGCGGATGAGGAAATTCGGGATGCGATCGCCAAAACATTCCCCAGTCACGGTATTTTGAGCGAAGAAGACGAACACATTTTTCCTGGGACCGAATGGTGCTGGGTGATTGATCCCCTGGATGGCACGACCAACTTTACGCGGGGAATTCCCATCTGGGCGATTTCGCTGGGTTTACTTTACCAAGGCACACCGGTTTTTGGTTACGTTTACGTCCCTCCACTCGCACAAGCCTTTCACGGCTATTGGGACAAATCATCTGGGTTAACTGGACAAGATAATGGTGCTTTTCTCAATCACCGCCCCATTCATACCAGCACTGATTCCCTCAGCAATAATCATTTTTTCAGCGTCTGCTCTCGTAGCACTTCTGTACTACAGAAGGGATTTCCTGCCAAACCTCGGATGCTCGGCGTCGCCAGCTACAATTTCCTCATGGTTGCTAATGGTTCTACCCTTGGAGGTGTCGAGGCTACACCCAAAATCTGGGATATTGCTGCAGTATGGGTGATTGTGCAGGCAGCTGGAGGGGTTTGGGTATCGCTGGATTCAGAGCCGGTGTTTCCTTTGTTAGATGGGGAGGATTATGGCGATCGCTCTTACCCCACCCTAGTCGTCAGTCAACCTGAACTAGTATCGGTGTTTCAACCGTTTGTAAGCCTAAATAGGTTAAAAAAATGACTGAAGCCACCCTAACTTACCCTAGTCGCGTACCTGGCATCGCAGCGGCGATTCACTACCAAGTCGCAATGCCCCAGCCAGAATCCCACCTGTTTGAGGTGACGTTGCTCCTGTTAGGCTACTCATTGCCGGTTCTGGATTTGAAACTGCCTGTGTGGACACCAGGCTCTTACTTAGTGCGGGAATACGCCAAGCAACTCCAGGATTTCTCAGCCCAGGCAGATGAAAAGTCTTTGCCTTGGCGCAAGCTGAGTAAAAATCACTGGCAAATTGAAACATCTGTGTTAAACGAGACGGGTGGTGTCTCTACGATTACGGTACGTTACCGCGTGTTTGCTGCGGAGCTGTCGGTGCGGACGAACCACCTGGATGCGACGCACGGCTATTTCAACGGCGCGGCTCTGTTCTTGAGAATTCCTGGGGTAGAAGAGCAACCTATAAGTGTTACAATAGTGCCGCCGCGACCAGAGTGGCGCGTCACTACTCCCTTACCAGTGGTTCTGGGGCAGCCCAATACTTTCCAAGCCTCAGATTTTGACACATTGGTAGATAGTCCTTTTGAGATTGGTTGCCACGAGTTGCATCAATTTGAGGTGCTGGGCAAATCTCATGAACTCGCTATTTGGGGACAGGGCAACGCTTACCCTGCACGGCTTATTCCTGATATCCAGAAAATTATCAAGGTTGAAGCTCAGCTATTTGGCGGTTTGCCCTATGACCGATACTTGTTTTTGCTGCATCTGTCTTCCCAAGGCAATGGTGGTTTGGAACATAAGTATGCTTGTTCGTTGAACTACCCCCGTTTCGGGTTTCGCGCTAAGGATAAGTATGAGCGCTTCATGCAGCTGGTGGCGCACGAGTTTTTTCACCTGTGGAATGTGAAGCGAATTCGACCCAAAGCTCTGGAAGTGTTTGATTACGACCAGGAAAACTACACGCCGTCGCTGTGGTTCAGTGAGGGTACGACGAGCTATTACGACCTGGTAATTCCCTTCCGGGCTGGGATTTATGATGCCAAGTCGTTCTTGAATGGTTTGGGCAAGGAGATTACGCGATTGCAGACGACGCCGGGGCGACAGGTGCAACCGGTGAGTGAGTCGAGTTTTGATACCTGGATTAAGCTTTACCGACCGGATGCCAATAGCGGTAATTCCCAAATTTCCTATTACCTGAAAGGGGAATTGGTTTCGTTGTTGCTGGATTTGCTAATTCGACGACAGGTTAACGGGCGATCGCTCGATGATGTGATGCTCAAGATGTGGCAGCAGTTTGGGCAAGCAGAAATTGGCTTTACCCCAGAACAGCTCAAGGAAGTGATTGCGTCAGTCGCTGGGATGAATTTGGATGATTTCTTTCAACGGTACGTCGATGGCACCGAGGAGTTACCCTTCAATGAGTACTTAGAACCTTTTGGCTTGCAGCTAATTGGTGTTGAGGAAGAGGAACCCGTGCCTGAGCTGGGTGTGAGGGCGACGACGGAGAATGGACGCGAGTTGATTAAGTTTGTCGAAGCGGGTACGCCTGCCTACGCGAGTGGGATTGATGCTGGGGATGAGTTACTGGCGATTGAGGGTATGCGGGTAACGGCGACTCAGTTGAGCGATCGCCTCAAAGATTACCAACCTGGCGACACGATCCAAGTCACGGTTTTCCACCAAGACGAACTTCGTACCTATCCCGTTACCCTGGCAACCCCGCGTCCGAGCCGCTATCAAGTGATTCCTGTAGAGCGTCCTTCCCCTACCCAGAAACAGAACTTTGCTGGGTGGTTAGGAGTACCGCTCACTACTCTGTACTGAAGAGGGACGACATAGATCCTACGCCAGCCCTCTATTGGGAGAGTGTGAATCCGTAGAGCTTATTATTCGGCGTGCCTAGGTTGTAGTGGCCGTAGCCGGAGCCCCAATACACCGTACCATTAACTACCGCAGCACCTGCAATCACCGACCCTCCGCTATTAAAACCCCAGATGATTTTACCAGTCTTTGCGTCCAATGCATACATGTTATTCTGGCCCAGACCTGATGCCATCGAGCCACCATAAACCACTCCATTCGCTACTGTCATTGGAGCCATATCTCTCTCACCTGCTGGGTCCGCAGTCTGCCAGATAATGTTGCCAGTCGCTGCGTCGAGCGCACTCCATGACCCACCGTTGGTAGTCTCACCCGAGGGCTGTAGCGTGTACTCCTGGAATTGGGAGTTTGAGATCGCGACATAAATTTGTTGGCCATCCGTGGCCGAGCCCCACTGGATTCCACCCGTTGTGCCACCAGGGCCAACGATTTTGCTCCAGACGACTTTGCCGGTATCTGGGTCAAGCGCCCAAAAGACACCGCTCTTCTGCCCAGCGCCGACTAAGTCGCGCGGTTTGACAGCATTCTTAACACTAAAGAGCATTGGAGCCTGACCGAAATCATAATCATCTCCGTGTGGATCAGGGCAATTCGCCGCACTGCCCCTGATGCAGGCAACATTCCACGTATCGTACCCCTGCAGCTTATTCGACCACTTGATCGCGCCGGTATCGAGATCGAGTGCCATGATCGCGTCAATATTATTATTGGGATCGAGGCATTGCGACTCATCACTGGGCGTTGACGAAGAGAGATTAGCGATGCAATCTTTTACCGTCTGGGGCACATTGTAGTTATTGCCTGTTGAAATATATACCGAATTGCGCTTGGGGTCGATTGCTGGTGTGCTGCCCCACACTACTGCGCCTGAGTAGCCATCCGGCTGGCCACCGTTGTCTGGTACGGTGTAGGTCTTCCACAAGAGCTTTCCGGTGGTCAAATCGACCGCCGTCATGCTGCCACGGAAGGTGCAGCATGGGTAATTTGG
>CAXUIG010000375.1:0-5198 GCA_964250845.1 uncultured bacterium
ATTCCTTTCTACCATGTTTTTGACCCCGAGATAATATTTCGGACAAGTCTAATATAGAGCGACGGTTTACAGATGATATAGAACTGGCAGCTTTGCGCTGCCTAGCTACCGACAGAGTTGCCAGCTTCTTCGCCCAGGATTGGCAGGCTCCGACGTTGTGCGGGAATACAGTGGCCTTTCTCCAGTACACATCAGGCTCCACATCTGCACCAAAGGGCGTGATGGTGAGCCATGAAAACATCCTGCACAATTCGGCTTACATTAAGCATGCATTTGAACTTTCGCCGGATAGCGTGTCCGTGACGTGGCTGCCTAGCTGTCATGATATGGGACTGCTCGATGGAGTCATCCAACCTATGTATACAGGGTTTCCGGGTTTCCTAATGCCACCGATATCCTTTCTTGGGCAACCGATTCGATGGCTTCAGGCAATTTCACGCTACAAAGCAACCCATTGCGGAGGTCCCAATTTTGCCTACGAGCTTTGTATTCAAAAGATTACTCCGTCACAACGGGAGACCCTCGACCTGAGCAGCTGGTGTACAGCTTACAACGGCGCGGAGCCGGTTCGCCAAGAAACCCTAGAGCGGTTCGCCCAAATCTTTAAACCCTGTGGTTTCCGTGCCAATTTTTTATATCCCTGTTACGGGCTTGCCGAAGCAACTTTGATGGTTTCGGGTGGATTGGCGTGTGACGAGCCGATAATATGTGTGGTTGAGGCAGATGCACTTCGTAAGAATCGTGTAATCGAGGCGTCTGTTGACTTTGAGCATGTCAGGCATCTGGTGGGATCAGGCCAAGCTATGCTCGATACAAAGATTGCGATCGCCAATCCTGAGACTTTGACCAGTTGCTCTGGGGATCAAATCGGGGAGATTTGGGTATCAAGCTATAGCGTTGCTCAGGGCTACTGGAATCGTCCTGAACAAACAGATAGCACCTTCCGAGCTTACCTGGCAGATACTGGAGAAGGTCCATTTCTCCGCACAGGTGATCTAGGATTCTTGAAGGATGGTGAGCTGTTTGTCACGGGTCGCCTCAAGGATATAATTATCATCCGGGGTCGCAACCATTATCCCCAGGATATTGAACTGACGGTGGAGGCGAGTCATTCGGCACTGCGAGAGGGCTGTGGTGCAGCGTTTTCGGTGGAAGCAGAGGGCTCTGAGCAGCTGGTCGTTGCTCAAGAGGTGGAACGTAGTTATCTCCGGAATTTGGATGTGGATGAGGTGGTTGGGGCCATCCGTAAGGCGGTGTCGGAACAGCACGAGCTGCAGGTTTATGCCGTGTTGCTGCTCAAGACTGGGAGTATCCCGAAGACTTCCAGCGGCAAGATTCAGCGCCACGCAGCTCGTGCTGGATTTCTAGCAGAGAGCCTACCTCTTGTCGGCTCCAGTATCCTAGGGCACACCGATAACTTAATTGAAGCCAATACCATAACTTCAGAAACATCACCGGCAAAAGCCAAAACACAACGTCAATTGTTATTGGAATTAAACCTGCGGGACGAAATTGCTCGAATAGTGGGGATTGCTCCATCTCAACTCAAACCGCAACAGCCTCTCAACACCCTGGGTCTCGATTCACTTAAAGCTGTCGAAATTAAAAACTATATTGAAGCTAACTTCGGTCTGGTTTTACCGATGGGGATATTTCTGGAGGACATCAGCATTACCCAGATAGCCAGCCGGATTCTATCTGATACTAAGTTGCGTCCATTCGGACAAACAAGAGTGAGACAAGGGGGACATTCAGCCGCAAAAAATGGCATGCAATTCAGCTTGTTCTACTTTTCCAGTAACGAGGCTGAGTTTACAAACGACAAATATCAACTGTTAATTGAAGGGGCAAAGTTCGCCGATAAAAATGGTTTTGTTGCCGTTTGGATACCAGAACGTCATTTTCACGCCTTTGGCGGCATCTATCCCAATCCCTCTGTCCTAGGTGCCGCCCTGGCGATGGTAACTGAACGTGTACGCTTGCGAGCTGGTAGTGTTATTCTGCCTCTTTCCAACCCGATCCGAGTTGCTGAGGAATGGTCTGTTGTTGATAACTTGTCGCGGGGTCGAGTAGACATCGGCTTTGCTAGGGGTTGGAACCCCAATGACTTTGTCCTCTCGCCAGAGTCCTATGCCAACCGTACAGAAGTTCTGTTTTCAGGCATCCAAACAGTACACAAGCTCTGGCGGGGGGAATCAATCTTGTTACCCAATGGCGTTGGTAAAGAAACCGAAATTAAAATTTATCCCCGGCCCTTGCAGCGCGAATTGCCAGTTTGGATTACTTGTAGTGGGGGTAAAGAGACATTTATTGAAGCTGGTGCCTTTGGTGCAAATATCTTAACGGCGCTTCTTTTCCAACCCATTGAAGAATTGGCTGAAAAAATAGCCCTTTACCGTGAAACACGCCGCCTACATGGCCACGCTCCTGAAACAGGCCATGTGACTCTAATGCTGCATACATTTGTCGGCGAAGACATGGCTGTCGTTCGTAACAATGTTCGAGGGCCATTTACAGAATATCTCAAAACTTCTGTGGATCTATGGCGTCGTGGCTCAAAGAGCCTGGATGATTTGACTGAGAAAGAGCAGGAAGATTTATTGGTTTATGCCTTTGAGCGCTACTTTCAAACAAGTGCCTTATTTGGCACACCAGATACCTGCTTGAAAATGGTTGCTCGCCTTAAGGAAATTGGCGTTGATGAAATTGCTTGTCTCATCGACTTTGGAGTCGATGTCGATTCGGTTATGACATCTCTAGACTTCCTAACAAAGTTGAAAGATGATTGTAATTTTGGCATCAATTTAGAGCCGAGGCAGCAGGACGAGCATCAAAACAGCCAGTACCACAACACTATCCTGGCCGAGTTACTCTCTTTCGAGCCGCAGAGCATGCGGAAGCTCCCGAAGACTTAATACTAGACATGTAATTGAGGGGCTGGATGTGGGGCAAAACACTGTAGTTTTGATGACTGCCTATGATACAACTATCTCGTTGGTTTAGAGCAAATAATTAGCCACTTTGGTTGCTGTAAAAAAAAAATATATTTAACTAATACATAAGCTACACACATTCAAGACTTTAATTAAACTAATTTAAACTCACCATAGATAAAAACTAAGTTACTCTAAACAAGACATAAATATAGTTAGGAAGCTTCTAAATAGAAAGCCTTGAATCACTTAATATCAAGTATTAAAATTCGCTGATAGCGTATAATTAAGCAATATCTTTTTTTTGTTTATGCTACTGTATAAGGAATTGCTTTGAACAGTTTGCATTTTTAATGCCGGTTTATTTTGTCAGATAAATGTTCAATGAGTGTGAAATTGACAGCATTATAAAAATACTTGTCTGAGCTTTGTTATGACAGAAGAAAAGCTTGCTATCCATATGTCCGATTAATGGATTCGAACGCTTTCCTAGAATTAGCGAACACCGAGCAAGCATCTGTTGGAGAGAGTAAGTTTACGTTAGCGACGGCTGCTCTAGAGGTGTTAAATAAGCGTAGCTCGAGCCATTGGAACTAGAAAGAGGCTATTTGTAATCCCTGAAGGCTGATAAGGAGAATAAAGATTTTATGGCTTCTAGAGAAAGAGCCCTTGTGGCCCCCCGAGACCTAGTGGAAATCCAATTAACAAAGATTTGGGAAGAACTTTTAGAGATTCAGCCTATCGGAGTCAGAGACAACTTCTTTGATGATCTAGGGGGGCACTCGATGCTAACTATGCGTCTGAGTAGACAAATCGAAAAGAGATTCGGCAAAGCTCTTCCTCTGGCTACCTTACTCCAGGCAGCGACGGTTGAGCAAATAGCCAATATTCTCCGTCAGTCAGAGTGGTCAACACCTTGGTCTTCATTAATAGCGATTCAACCCGCTGGTTCTAAACCACCTCTGTTTTGTATAGGTGGCGCTGGTGGCGACACCCTTTACTTCCGCCATTTGTCAAATCATTTGGGTCTCGATCAACCAGTTTATGGGCTACAAGCACAAGGTTTAGATGGAAAACAGGCCCCCCATACCCGAATTGAAGATATGGCGGCTGACTACATCAAAGAAATGTGTACTTTCCAGCCTGAAGGTCCTTATTTTCTGGCAGGACACTCCTGTGGAGGTCTAGTGGCTTTGGAGATAGCTCAGCGACTCCAAATGCATGGTCAGGAGGTAGCCTTACTAGCCTTATTTGACCCTAGCACTCCCGAAGTAATGAATTACGTCCCATCATATTGGGATAAAGCTTCTTCTGTTTTGATTAATCTTATACAACTTTCGCCTAAAAATAAGCTGCTCTATGTTCTGAGTTCACTAAAGTACCATGTCAAGAATATTAGTCAAAAGATTGCTAGTCAATTTGGTCTAAATAGCAATCATCTCTTGCCTCAAGACCTTGCAGGCTTAGAATTCCTTCCTCTACACATTCAACGAATGTTTAAGCTCAACGAGCAAGCCGCAAGAGATTACATCCTACAAGTCTACCCAGGTCAGGTGACTTTATTTAAGGCAACCGAGCGCCCTATTTGTGCAACTTCGCGTGCAATTTCGCGCCGTTACCCTCTGTTAGGCTGGGACAAGGTAGCTGTTCGAGGCGTAGAAGTGCATGAAGTTCCTGGTTGTCATGCCTTTGAGGGGTCCCTGATGAGTGAGCCCCACGTAAGAGTTTTAGCCGAAAAGTTGAAGCTCTGCTTAGATAAACTACAAATCCCCAATAGTTAATGGAAATCTAAGCAGCTAGGGGGTTCAATTGCGAAAAGGCGCGAATTGCGAAAAGGCGCGAATTGGCGCAGAGCGCCTTGACATCCTCTCCCCCCTAAATCAATCGTGCTCTTCCCTCGCGATTGTAGAGGGGGATTCCCCAGTGCTTTTGGTGTGTCACCGATGGCTACGTGGTCTGTGGTTTTCGACCCAAATAAATCATTGGGTTCATATCTCTGTTTAATTTTACAGGCATAAATGATAACTGCGAACAACTTCGTAATTTTTTTTCTATCGACGGTAGCCTGGGGAATGGCATCTTTGGTGTGGGTTGAGTTGGTGCGAGACACTTATCATGCCTTATGTCATACTTGGCCCTCTCTGTATCGATTACATGTGTGGCATCATCAGGCTTTTCGGCGTGATTTCACCGTAGTCAGTGAGGATCTGTATCAGTAAACCAAAAAGTTTTTCCCAAAGAGCGATCACTAATCAAGCTTACTTA
>CAXUIG010000376.1:0-5136 GCA_964250845.1 uncultured bacterium
TCCTCTAGGATACCACTTAGCTCTCGTGTATAAATTTAGGTGCGTTCGCCCTACGTGCAGGCATCTCCATTGGCAGTATGTGATGCGGCAAGTATCGCGCCGACGGATCTTGTCGCAGGCGATCTAGTGTATCGCGATCGCGTTGGCGAAACGTATGCGATTACCTACAATCCAACACACCGTTGGTTCTACTTTCCGCAACTGCAACCGGACGAGGCGATACTCATCAAGTGCTTCGACTCCGCCGAGGACGGACGAGCGCGGTTTGCCGCCCATACTGCATTCGAGGACCCAACCAGCCCCCCGAACGCCCTACCGCGAGAGAGCATAGAGCTGCGGACGCTGGTTTTTTATTCCACATAGGTCTACTGTGTAAGAGCTGATCGCAAATCGACGGGACTCAAATCGTTGCAAGGGAAAATTTGGGAGCAGGGTTATCAGGATGGGACGTTGCGAGCGCAACTCTTTGCCGATCTCAAACCTGCATTTGAACGTTGGACTCGTGCGGGCAAGCGCTTGTATATCTTTTCGTCGGGAAGCATTCAGGCGCAACAGCTTCTATTTCGGCACAGCGAGTCAGGCGATTTAACCCAGTTTTTGAGCGGTTACTTCGATACCGAAACAGGGGCGAAAAAAGAGGGGGATAGTTATCGCACCATTGCCCAAGCTATCGGTGTGTTGCCAACACAAATTCTCTTTATTTCGGATGTGACAGCGGAGCTAAAAGCAGCTCAAATTGCGGGAATGCAAACGCTCTTTTGCCTGCGATTGGGCAATTCAACATCGGATTCGGAGGGGTTTTCAATCATCCGCAGCTTTGATAATGTTTCCTGAAACTCTTCAGCAGGACTTTATTCATCTGCCCAAACACCTGTAGAAGATTGGGCAATTTCCTAGCTCGTACTTGTCTTTTTGAAAGCCTATACGTAATGGAGAAATACCAGGCTTGCCGCCAGTTGTACTACTATTGTGTTAATCACTAAGTAAGATTGTATGCGCTTCCAAAGCCGTTGAACTGATAGTTGACGTGACAAAATACTCATTTTGGTGCTGAGAAAAGTCCTGTAAAGTTTCTACCGATTTATTCATCTAGCCCTTGAAGTTCCAAATCTCTCTGGTATCTGCCGGTTGAGTGTTTCCGGCTGAGCCCCATACCCTGTCACTAGATAGAACTTGTAGAGTTACTCGGAGCACAGCCAGAGGTTGCCAAACCTAAACAGAGTGTCGTGGCAAACAAGGCCAAGTTTGGGGTTGAACGCTGAAACAACATTTATTTGAACAGCAGTTACCAAACCTAAGAGGTGAATGTCAAATTTACTCAGCGTGTTAAACAATTTACAGTTGATGGAATTTAATCTACGTTTATTTGGTATAGTTACAGTACTTTACCACTACTAAACCGGATGATCTCACAGAATAATTCGAAAAACCACAGAAATTACCTGTAATAGCTCGAGCTTAATCTGACACAGGCTAATGATTTGGGGGACAATTGCCCTGCTGTCGCCTGACTGATTTTGCTCTGGTTGAAAATCTAACCACCATTATCCGCACCAGTTAAAGATGACTGCAATTCCATTTACCCAAGAAATATTCAAATTTCTTAGAAATCGACGCTTTCCAAGCTGGCTGATGGGGTTAGCTCTGGTCTTCGTTTTCTCCATCTTGAGCAGTTGCAACAGCAATCCAAATAATCAAACGAGTCAGACAGCAGCGCATTCAGACACGATTCGGCTGGACTACGCCTACTATAATCCCGTCAGCCTAGTTTTGAAGGAAAAAGGTTGGCTGGAGGACGACCTGAAGAAAAATCAGGTCAAAGTTGAGTGGGTGCTGAGTCAGGGCAGTAATAAGGCTCTGGAATTCCTCAACAGCCGCAGCATTGACTTTGGTTCTACTGCCGGAGCCGCAGCTTTGATTGGCAAAGCTAATGGAAACCCCATCAATTCCATTTATGTGTATTCTAAGCCAGAGTGGACTGCCTTAGTTACTAGGGCAGATTCACCTATCAAAACCGTTACCGACCTCAAAGGAAAGAAAGTCGCTGCAACCAAAGGCACTGATCCCTACATTTTCCTTCTGAGGGCACTCGATAAGTTTGGGCTGAGCGAAAAAGACATTGAACTGGTGCAACTACAACATGCAGATGGTCGGGCTGCACTAGAAAAAGGGGATGTGGATGCCTGGGCAGGACTAGACCCCCAGATGGCAAAAACCGAGATTGAGAAAGGGTCTCGCCTGTTCTTCCGCGAACCCAATTTCAACAGCTACGGTGTGTTGAATGTGCGGCAGGAGTTTGCCAATCAATATCCAGATGATGTGGAACGCGTGCTGGCAGCTTATGAAAAGGCGCGGCAGTGGGCATTGCAAAACCCCAATGAGTTGAAACAGGTGTTGGTGAAAGCGTCGAAATTGACGGATGCTGTTGCGGCGAAACAACTCGAACGTACCGATCTGTCGAGTGCTCGCATCGGGAATCCCCAAAAAGAGGTCATCAGCGCAGCAGGTGATGTGCTGAAAAAGAGTGGTGTGATTCAGTCATCCGTGAATGTTTCCCAGATGGTCAATGACTTGATTAATCCTCAGTTCATTACAAAGGTCGCCAGTAAGTAGAAGCGTCTTCTGTACTCCCGATTCTCCACTTCTTCTCTTATTCATATGAGCCGTTCTTCGTCCGTCTCAAAACCGCACGCCCGCTCCGCTACAATCACCCCTCTTCCAACCAGGAACCACAAGCGGCGCAAGCTATCCCAGGTTTCTTGGGTACGTGGTTCGCTCCTCCCGGTGATTCTCCTGGTTGGCTGGGAAGTTCTGTCCCGCATTAAGTTCTTCCCTCCCAATCTTCTTCCTGCACCTTCAACGGTGGTCGCCACTATCTGGGACTTAGCGTTGAGCGGCGAACTGTTCAAACACATTGGTATCACTTTGTACCGGATGACATTGGGTTTTCTGATTGGCAGCGCGATCGCCACAGTTTTGGGTGCGTTAACTGGCTATTCCCGCTTGATGCACGATCTGTTCGATCCGTTATTGCAATCCCTGCGAAATATTCCATCCCTAGCATGGGTTCCGTTGTTCATTTTGTGGATGGGAATTTATGAAACCTCAAAGGTCGTACTGATTGCCGTAGGTGTATTTTTCCCGGTGTATCTCAACCTCATGAGTGGTGTGCAGGGAGTAGACCGAAAACTGGTAGAAGTAGGCAAAGTTTATCGCTTGAATGCCGTTCAATTGATTCGGCGTGTTTTTCTACCGGCAACGTTACCAGCGTATATTGTTGGTTTGCGGAGTGGGTTGGGCTTAGGCTGGATGTTCGTCGTAGCAGCGGAAATTATGGGTTCGAGCCAGGGTTTAGGGTTCTTGCTGGTAGATGGACAAACGACAGGACGCCCCACTGTAGTTCTTGCCAGCATTTTACTGTTTGCCATCCTGGGCAAACTGACAGATGCAGTGCTGGCAACTGTCGGCAAGAGTTTGCTGCACTGGCAGGACTCTTATAGTTCATCGTCTCACTGAGGAGAAGCCATGCTGCGAATTGAGAAGGTTGGTAAACAATTTGGCAACGGCTTCGTTGCCCTAGAGGACGTAAATTTTCAGGTTGCTGAAGGCGAGATTGTGGGTCTAGTAGGAACGAGCGGGTGCGGCAAAAGTACCCTCCTGCGAATTATCGCCGGACTGGATTTGCCAACATCCGGTCATGTGTCGATTAATAACGAACAGATCGTTGAACCTCATCCTGAAATTGGAATTATCTTTCAGGAACCTCGTTTGATGCCCTGGCTAACGGTGCAGGAGAATGTCCAGTTCGGCTTGGAGGGCATCTCTAAGGCGGAAAAAAAGCGCTTAACCGATCTCATCCTTAATCGTGTCGGGTTAACCAAATTCATCCATGCCCTACCCCGTCAACTCTCTGGTGGCATGGCACAACGGGTAGCCATCGCCCGTGCCTTGGTGACTAACCCCTCGATTCTGCTACTGGACGAACCCTTCAGCGCTCTTGATGCCTTTCTGCGGATGAAGCTACAAGATCATTTGTTACACATCTGGGAATACGGTCGACCGACAATGGTACTTGTGACGCATGACATTGAAGAAGCCTTAGTGCTGAGTAATCGTGTCATTGTCTTGCGTGGCAATCCCGGACGTATCCATCAAGATTTCAGCCTAGATCTACCCTATCCCCGTAAGCGCACCGATCTGGGCTTTCAGTATTGGAAAGAGCGAATCCTGAATGCATTGGACTTGTCTAGCGAGCCCAGTATTTTAATCAAATTTGCTAAAGAGCAAGTTGCTATTGAGGTAGAAAGATGAATAGAAACATACAATTGACACCGACCATCCGCATGGCGGATGCCACCACTAAGAAAAGCGTCTAGTGACGTACTCGCGAATATCAGCCTCGGCAGCATTGGTGTGCAGTGGCACTTGCGGGGTATCGAGGACTCGGAGCAATTCCTCTTTATGGGCGCAGAACTCCGTGGTCTTGATGAATCAGAATCGCCAGTGCAAAAAGCAAGCATGTTTCCCGACTGCGGTGCTGAAAAAAGTAATTAATTGCAATTATTGTCTGTCGCTATTTGCATTCCCCCTATTAGGGTTTGGACAATGACGCATCGCTTCACTGTATTAGGCTCTAGAGAAGTTCCACGTTTGGCTTCAGCTACCACGACTTTTAAAGGTGTGTCGGCTCCAAGTGGTAGAGCACCCGTGTACTCGAAAGTGATCGTTGGCAAATTTGGGCTTTTGCTATCTGGCAGGGAAGTTTTCGCAACGACCTTGTTTGGGTTTGCCGGGTCAATGTTGGTGTATAGTAGAATTAGCCCTGGCTTGAGTGCAATATCTTCACCTAAATTCTTCCAGCGGGGGTCTGTCTTAGGTAGGGAGGTAGGAGTCGCTGGATAGATTGCAACCTGAGGAACTTTACCTTGATCTGAGCTGAAGCTGACGCTGTAGCTGAGTTTAGTTCTTTTTGCCTCTCGCTGGGCTGACTGTAGCGCTGCCAAGATCGCTTCGTTAGCTTTAATTAGTCGTTGCCGGTTGACGAAGGCTAGCCAGCTAGGAGCAGCGATCGCAGATAAAATGCCGATCAACAACACTACGAGCACAAGTTCTATGAGGGTAAAGCCAGGATTGGGG
>CAXUIG010000377.1:0-5059 GCA_964250845.1 uncultured bacterium
ATTAAGCTTAAACGACTCTATCCCTCATTTCAACCCTGACAGACTACTAGGTTAGTCGCGAAAGTGTGGCGGAACTGGTGAGCATGCAGGTGACTCAGCCCAGTAAATTTACCAATTGCCTCTACCAATTTACGGATGCCGTCATAGCTGAGCCGCTCCCCCTGGTTCCGACGAGAGTGAGAAACGAACAAAGGAGCACCCGGATGCAAAACTTCTCCCAAAGACTTCCGCCATTCTAAATAGCCCTCTAATGCTGACTTCGCTTGGGTACCCAGGGGTACAGTTCCCTTACTGTCTGCTTTGGCCTCTCGGATTGTCAGGCGCTGTCCATCGTAGTCTGATAGATTAAGTGCCGAAACTTCACTAGCCCTTAATCCATGGAGCAAAACCGAAATTAGGGCGATATTGCGCTCCGGTAAACTGCTTTTAGCAGCACCCTGGTAAATTAGCTCTACTTCATTGTCATTCAGGTTTTGGGCTGGGGGCTCCTTAAGTGTTGGTCTGCACACCTCGCTTGTTGGATCATGGCTGACATAGCGGGAGCGGAACAGAAATCCATAGAAGTTTTTCAGGGTACCCAAGGTGCGACTGACGGTAGCATCGGAAAGAACTCGCAAGTTTTTCTCCGGGTCGATGCTCAACAAGTGAGTTTTGAACTGGGCAACCACTCGCGGAGTCACCGACTCCCAATTTCGGTCTGTCCAGTCCAAAAAGCGTTGCAAGTCCTGCTGATAAGCTCTTTGGCTTTTTGGTGCTAGCGATCGCGCCTGCAAGAATTCCTTGATCCGCTCTTGGCGTAAGTCTTTTACTGTTCTAGCTTTGGGCTTACCAGCTGGTAGAACCGAGTCTAAGGTTGACTGGGCTCGGGCGGGAATGATTTGAATATCTGGAATTGAACGACTAGACATAGTTTGGGGAGTTTTGTGTAAAAAGAGTTGCGGCAACAATTTATCGGGATAAGACTAAAGCCCACAGCGCCGGTTATCTGTTGGCCAACGCAAGAAAGGCATGTTGTAAAGGGCTTTAGTCACTGGACAAGCGAATTCATCTCGGGACGGTGCCAACAGATTGTGGTTTGACTCAACTGAAACGATTTTTAGGGCTCAAACCAAATTGACTAATAAGTACAAATACTTGTCCAGTCCACTTACATTCCAGATAACGCACCTTATCTGGAATATGACTACAATATGACAAAATTGGTCACAGAGTGAGAAAATAATCAACATCAACCAAAAAAAATCAGCTGCTAATTATGCCCAGGTCAATGCCGGAGAAATGTCGGCTATGTGCCAAGCTCACGGCAGAGCAGGCAAAACTGCTCCATGGCCCCAAACCAGAAGGTGACTCCTGTTGGGATTCCACCGTCTGTCCTAATCGGCGTTCTCATGCTCGTCACCGCGATCGCCGCAATCAGGCACGCAATCTCAAACGTTCTTTAGAGAACGGAGGTACAGTGGTTGCACTGAATGATTTAGAACCGGATTCCGTGCTGTCGGAAAAAGTGGTAGTCGCCAGTAGTCCCAAACAAATTCAGTTTGAAACCCAGCTGCCGAATGTTACCTATACAGCTGTGTTGCAAGTGTATCGACAGTCTGTGGATGCTCCGATTCATGCAGTCGGTGGCGAAATTTGGCGTTTAACGCAGAAAGAGGCTGACATTGCACCTGTCCACTGCATGAAGATGACTCCGAGACAGGTTGAGATTTATCTAGAGCGACTCCTGAAAAAGTTACAACAGGTGTATAGTATTCGTAAATTTGCAAGTTTGGAGGAATTGAATCCGCGTTGCTGTCCTCTAACGGGGTGCCTGGAGAGGCTTTGATGAAACAGCTCGAACTTGATTTGTGGGGAACTCTCAAAATTGCAGCGGAGTTCCCAGAACGGGCTTTCTTAGAGGACTTGTGGACAGCATTAGATACAGAACTCGAGCATCTGAATCCTTCCGAGCAGTTGCTCTTAGCTGGGGATGTAATTTCCCAAATCACTGAAATTGTTGCAGAGCGCTCTTTCTTGACACTCGAAGAGATTGAGAGCATTTACCAAGACGAAGGCCCTATTGTATCAGCCGAATTCTTTGATAAATTCGTCCGGCAGTCAATGTCCGTAGACTTTTCACAGTTTGTTGAGGCTCCACCACCATTGCCTCGGAGCAAAAACCGCAATGGCAAACACTTGTTTCCCAATGATGGACGTTCTGTAGTTGCGTCTATCGATAAAAATGACCTATTGAAAGCCTTAGAGTCCCAGCCTCACCTGAGTGATGAGGTGACCCGAGATGAATTCTGGGATATAGCGGACAGCCCTCGTAATGGTTATCTGTCGGTGCCTGTAGAAAAGCATGTTGACAATGGCATGCCGCTATATCCCGAGAAATTGTTGCCTAATGAGCACGTTTTAGCAATTGCTCACGCTGAAGATATCCCCGCTTGGTTCAGTGCGATCGCTCACTGGATGAGCCACAAATCTCAGAGTGAGGCAGTTTCCCTCAAGCAACTGGTTGAAGGATTAGGGATGCCGTTGGTCGAGGTTTGGTTAGGAATGTTGCTGGGGGGAGAAGACCAATATAAGTGGGATATTCACGGCGACTTTTATAGCCATCCAGACAAAATTTTCATCAATAACTGATGTTAATGTATCAGAGCGGCATTCCAACAATCAAGGCTATTTTAAGTAACGGGCAATACATGCTTTTATGCTGAAGGGGTGACAAGGAGAGCTACAACACTTGTAGGTTAAAGGTTTCAGGTAATCATGGTATAAAGAAAAGAGGTCTAGCTTTATAGATCAACTCACCGAAAATTTGAGGACTACTGCCAAGAACGGTTTGGGTTTCAACGTTCTCACTCGTATCAGCTGATTGATTCCGCATCCGTAGTAGATAATTTGTCCGCCAATGGCGGACAAATCCTGCCGACTAATGAACGGCAAGTCCGACCCCTAGGGCGAACGCACCTAAATTTATACACAATAGCTAAGTGGTATCCTGGGGGAATACTCCGAGTAGAGAAAAATAGTAGACTGGAATCCATCGGATGAAGCTAAAGCCCAAAATAAAGAAAAGCTGACCACTTTGCTCAGATGACAGACCCTAGAGTTGAACGGAGCAGACGACATAAATTAATCGACCTTATTACAATAGCTATCTGCGCAGTAATTTGTGGTGCTGACACATGGGTGGATATGGAAAGTTACGGGCGCGCTAAGGTGAAATGGTTAAAACGGTTTTTAGAATTGCCAAATGGCATTCCGGCGGAGTGTCTGCGGGAGAGTACTCTCCCGCAGAACCTCCGCAGTCATGATACATTTGCCCGAGTATTTGCCCAGTTAGACCCAGAGGAATTCCAGCTCAGCTTTTTAAATTGGATAAAATCAATTAGCAATCCGCATGAAAGGAGAAGTCATAGCAATTGATGGGAAGACTCTACGTCCCGGCTTATGATGCCTCTGAAGATAAAGCTGCGATTCATATGGTGAGACAGCGCTGCAGGAGGGTCTCCCTCCGTAGGCGACTGCGAACCCGAAGGGTGAGTGCTTGGGCGACAGAGAATCGACTCGTTCTGGGACAGGTTAAAGTTGATGATAAATCAAATGAAATTACAGCCATCCCGGAATTGCTTAAGGTTTTGTCATTAAATGGCTGCATTGTAACGATAGATGCCATGGGGTGCCAGAGGGAAATTGTTAAGCAGATAATCCAGGGCGGAGGCGACTACGTTATCGCTTTGAAGAAGAATCAAGGTGGTTTGTACGAGAGAGCAGAAGCACTATTTAAATCAGCACTTAGTAAGCGATATGAGGGATTTACATTTAGCTCTACTCGAGTATCAGAGCTGAAGGGGTTACAAGGAGGTCTGAAATGCAGACAGGATAAGCGCCTTGGCCCTTAGACCTCGTTGATAATACTTCCGCTTATTGCGAGTTAATCTCATTAATTCCGCCACTGCGTCTGCGCATTGTTCAATGAAATTAACCCAAGTCTGTCCATACAAGCCAACATAAAAACTACTATGCCGTCGTACTGTTCGACCAAATTCTTTGACCCGACCTACATACTTCTGTAAACCCATCCGTTTAATCTTTTTGCCCTGAAATGTAGCATTTGTATAGGCAATCATTATTAATAAAATTATTGCCCTCAACCGGAAGTCTGTAACGAGAGTTCCTTCTCGCGTTATAGCCTCCGCTCTTGAAGTCTCTAAACATCTCTTCAATGTCAAATCTTTTTTGGTAGGCTCGAATTGCCACATCTAAGGACTCTAGGTTTGTCAAAATAAACCACCCCTCATCTGGTGCCCATCCTTGATACTTTTTCTTCCATTTGGCTGCTAGATTAAACCGTTCAAATCCTTTTTGCTTCGTGACATTCACTCCTTCTAAGTAAAGAGAAATACCAGGGCTTAATCCCAAATCTTTTAATTGCACCCAAACTTCATCGTCTAGCTGAACATATTCGTTCTGTTTTAAACGTAAACAAAAATACACTCCCTTTTGAGCTAACCAGTTTGCTAATTTTACAGAGCAAAATTCTCTGTCCCCCAATACAACTGTTTTATAATTTTTAACTAGATGTAAAACTTTGTTGCAGAATGCGATCTGTTCTTCATAATTAGTACTCCCTGTTTTCGGGATCAACTCAAAATAAATTGGAATGGCGCGTTTATCCCAAATCAAACTAATCATCAGTAAATTGATACATCCCCAATTCGTGCGATCAATTGCAAGACAAAGTACTTGCGAGTAGGGATGCAGCAGTTGCTAACCACTTTTGAATAAAGGGACACATAAGTTTTTAGACTTTTAATATTGGTAGCGATAAAAATCTTTGCAGTCTATGCCGCCGACTTTCAAACTGTATCGGCAAGGGGAGCGCGGCAGCTAAAGCTTCAAGTTTCACCATTTTAATAGATTGCAACAGATCAATCAAGATACTTAGCAGCAAATATTGGCACGGTTCAAGTTGACTTTTGAGGTAGATTTGGTAAAATTCAGGCATATATCATTAACTAGTACAGTGCGGCGTAAATAGAGTACCCATATTAGGGGATACTGGAGTAAA
>CAXUIG010000378.1:0-5054 GCA_964250845.1 uncultured bacterium
GAGGATAGATCTAGTCGTTCGCAGCGCTCCTGTTTGCAGTTACCCTAGCAGTGCTTAGTTCCTTTTCTTCTGGTTCAGCTCCCTCAGCTCCCTCAGCTCCCTCAGCACCCCCTCACCCCCTCTTGTTCTTAGCACTCTACACTGACCCGCCGCTGCTGCAAAACCTGGGTATAGAGTCGTTCCAACTGGTTGATGTTATCCCTGAGCGTATAGCGCTCCAGCACCCGCTGTCGTGATTTCTGCCCCAGCACGGTGATCAACTCAGGATGGTCTTGCAATAGTGGCAGGAGGGTCCGCAATTGCGACACCACCCGTCGGGGGTTGAGAAGCACACCCGCTCCTTTTTCCAACACTTCCCCATCCGCACCCACATCCGTTGCCAGACATGCAAGACCACAGGCCATCGCTTCCAACAAAGACAGCGACAAGCCCTCCACCAAAGAAGGTAGAATAAACACGTCGGCTCCTCGCAGAATTTGGATTCGCTTGTTCTCATCAGCAACAGCTCCCAACCACTTGATGCCGTATTCAGGCCCATAAAATGGCTCTAAAGACGGCATCAAGGGACCGTCGCCGAGAATGAGCAACTTACTATCTGGCCCCATTTGCGCCTGCTTCCAGGCTCGTAGGAGTGCTTCTACATTTTTCTCGGGGGCAAGCCGCCCTTGGTAGATAAACAGGCGCTGGGCCTGCAATTGTGCCTTCAGGTTGGAAGGGCCAGGAGAATACTTTTCCACATCGACCCCATTGGGAATCACGGCGACGTTACGAGCCGGTACGCCCAGACGTGCCAATAAGTCTCGCTGAACTTGAGAAAAGACAATGACGCGATCATAGTTAACTAGGAAAGGCGAATAGAGCTGGTACGCCAGGAGTTGGGTTCCCGACTTCAGCAGTTTTGCGTGTTTGCCAGCAAAGGGCGTATGGAACGTCGCAATCAGTGGCAAATTAAGTTCAGCACAGATTTCTGGTAGCAGGAAATCTAGGGGAGACAGCGTCAAGGACGCATGAACCAGATCTGGCTTCAGCCGCCGCAGCGACTGGCTCAAAACCTTAGTCGCTCTCAGTGTGGGAATCGTGTAGACCTGGGACTTGTAAAGGAAAGGGAGGGAAACTTCTAAGCAGTCTGGCCAGTTGCCCGGCTCCGATTCTCCTTGGGCGAAGTGGAGGAAGCTAACTTGGTGTCCCCGATCTAGTAAGGCATTGGTGACTTCTCGACTGTAAGTTACATTGCCACAAAAGGGTGATTTTTTTCCAATCCAGGCAATATGCATTCTTTAAGATTTTTGAGTTTTCAGTTATGAGTTCTGATTTAGGAGTTGTTAATTCAAAACTCATTCTTCAAAACTCATAAATTTTCTGTTTCTGTACGGCAAATATACCAGGTAAATACACCACCTGAGATCACTGTCGCAGCTAAACTCAGAAAAACGGCCTGTAACCCGATCAGGGTCTCCGCCAAGCCCGCTAAAGCTAGGGGCAAAGTCAGGGCAATGTTAATCACATTGTTTTGCAGACCAAAGACTTTGCCGCGCATTTCCGGGGATGTTTCTTTTTGGATGGTGGTCTGCATCGGGATAGCCACCAGAGCT
Organism: uncultured bacterium; assembly: GCA_964250845.1. Classification (GTDB taxonomy): domain Bacteria; phylum Cyanobacteriota; class Cyanobacteriia; order Cyanobacteriales; family Chroococcidiopsidaceae; genus CAXUIG01. Next base: position 1,593 of record CAXUIG010000378.1, read on the forward strand.
GCAAAGCTGCCTAAGAGTGTGATCAACAACAGCACGACCCACAGTTGTTTGGTGAACACGGAAAGACCAATCAAGCAAGTGGCAATCCCCATAGAGCCATACAAACTCAGTTGGGTATGGGAGAAGCGCTGGCCAAACTGGCCCAAAAGCGTAGCACCCGCAGCGATACCAACGCCCCCAGCTGCCAGCAAAAAGCCGAACTGGGAGGATTTCATCCCTGGAATTACCTCTGCCATGCGAACGGCTAGGACGGTTAAGGCAGCACAGACGGAAAACAAAATGACGAGTTGGATCAGGGCAGTGCGGATGCGATGATTTTGTCCCAAAAATCGCACACCATCGCGCAGGTCTTGCAAAACTTCGGGGGATTCTTGTTCAGTGTCTCTGTGTTTCTCACCAGTTTTCAGCAGCAACAACAGCAATCCAGCGATCGCATAACTGCCCCCTACCACCAGTTCTTTGCCAATCCCGACCCCCAGTTGAGCCGAGACCGTATCTGCGACCGCCAGCAAAGGTTCACCCACCGCAAATCCTACTACCACCAACGCCATCATCGTGGTCGTGTAGAGAGAGTTAGCTGACAGCAGATGCCGCTGCTCCACAACCAGGGGAATCGCCGCCTGCTCAGCTGGTGCAAAGAACTGCGTCAGAGTGGAAATCAGGAAAGAAAGACCCAGGAGAATGCCAAAACCCACCGGCAACCCAGCTACGCTTGCCCAGTCCTGAGTCAGCCACAGCAACAGTGGGATTGCTAAAACCATGCTGCCGCGCAGGAGATTTGTTCCCACCAGCACTGCCTTTTTGGACCACCGATCCACAAACACACCCGCGACCGAACCAAACAGCACAGCTGGGATCGTAAAAGCCATCATGATTGCAGATACCCAGCCACTGATGCTCTGGTTGCCCGTCTGAAAGCGATGGGAAATTATTGCAATCATCAGCACCAGATATACCTTGTCCGCCAGCTGAGAAAAGACTTGACCACTCCACAGAGCCAGGAAATTGCGGTTTTTCAGAACGGGCATAAACCCAGGTTCTTTAACGTCCTGTGATTCTTCATCCGTGGTGAGACTGGAATCACTCCCAGAACCGGAATCTCCCGATGGCACAACACTGATGTCTTCGTTACAGGACGTTGAAGGGGCAGCGTTGGTGGATAGTTCACTTTTCTCGCCTCGGATCGCGGCATCGAATGAAGGCACCTCCGATATCCGAATTTGGTCAGACAGGAAGTCTTCTGTTTTGGACATCTGACTGGGTGTGGAAGTTAAAATAGCTCGGCGATCATGGTATGCTTGGCCTGCGATCGCGCTCTTATACTTGTTAGGGTGGTTCCGGGACAGAGTGAAATTTTCTGGCTCTAAATCAGGTTGCATCATGGTTTGTGAAAAAAATCGGATATAGGCGTAAAATAACTATCCAGCAAGGCAGCAGAGCGAATTGACCGCCCGAGATGATATTGGGCATACTGACGTAAAATTTGCTCAACAACTATCCAGCTGGGCTCAGCACTAAATGCCTCGTTTGGCAAGGCTGTGTAAAGCAACGCTTGCTCTGGTCTAGCCAACTGCTGGAGTAAGGCGAGTTCTGTCGCATTAAGGCAGGTATTTAGCACCGGTGTTTCTTGCCGGTGTACAACCGTCTGGTAGCCTGTGCTTGCCTCTCCCCCTCTCCCCCTCTCCCTCTCTTCCTTGCGTAAGCGTTCTAAAGCTGGCAAGCTAACCGTTCCACCCGCTGGCACACTAAATCCTACTCGCCAGTCGGGAGCGGTAAAGTCTGGCGTCAGGGGAAGCTGAGTCAAGCAACAAACTTGAACTTGGGGCGTTATCCCTGCCCAAGCTAGCAGATGAAAGACAGCATGGGTTAAATGGGCTAATACTAACGGGGATCTGGTGTTGGGCAACCGCTCCAACCGGCTAAGATGTTCATTTAGTAAGCAAAACAGTTCTTCTTGGGGTTGTTCGCTCAAAGCCTGAGCGAGTACCATTTCCGCCAAGTACTGACTGGCTGCCAGTTTGCCCAAGTCAAGACTTAGACCGGGATAAGATTCAAGGGTTTCGGCTTGAGTAATTTTATCGAGCGATCGCCCCGACGCAATCAATAGCTCATTGACCACAAACAACCCACTCCTGCCGCCCAGCTTTGAGAGGTGCTTGCGCGCACCCGGTGCCACTGCCCGAATTAGACCTTCCTCCCGCGTCAAAATCGTCAGCAGCCGATCCGACTCGCCCAGCGGCATACTCTTGAGATTAATTCCAGTTGCCTTATAAGTTCGACCCATTAAAAATTTCAGCTTTACAGAGTTTTGAGTTTTGAGTTTTGAATTAAAACAACTCAGAACTCAGCACTGGCAGGTTTTTGTTTAATCAGTGGGCTTCGGGAGAGCGAACAGTTAATTGTAGACCCGCCCCGTCAGGAAATCATCACTTTTATTCAGTCCTTCTTTTCCAGGGTATCGCGCTGGCGAATTAAATCAGGGCCACGAGACGTGCCTAACCGAGTAGCACCTGCATTAATTAGCTCCAAGGCTTGCTCTATTGTCCGAATGCCCCCTGACGCCTTGATCCCCACTCGTTCCTGTGCCATTTGGGCAAGCAATTGCACATCCTCCACCGTTGCACCCCCCTTCCAGCCTGTACTTGTTTTCAAAAACACCACCCCCGCATCCATACATATTTCACCTGCGAGTCGTTTCTCTGCATCTGTCAGCAGGGTGGTTTCCAAAATCGCCTTCACCGTTTGCCCTGTTTGTGAGCAAATTTCGGCAATTTCCCGGTGCAGTTCCTCCGTTTTCCCAGCTTTCAACCAGCCCAGGTTGATGACGACATCTAGTTCACTCGCCCCATTTTCCACCGCTTCCTGAGCCTCATACAGCTTCACCGCTGAGGTTGTTGCCCCTGAAGGAAAGCCTATCACCGTACAAACCTTGGGTTGCTTGCCTTGGAGAAGCTCAGCTGCAGTACGCACGTATGCAGGATAAACACAAACCGTCGCAAAATGAAATCGGTCTGCTTCTTCGCACCACTGCTCCACCTGTTCTGGCGTGGCAGTCGGATTCAGCAATGCGTGGTCAATCAACGGGGCAATATCAATTTCCGAATAATTTGCCGCCATCGCTTCTCCTCCCAATCAGCTATTATTAATTATTCTCAGAATCTTAAGATATTTTTAAGCATTATCAATCATAGTGCTTTCGCGCTCTTGGTTGTAGCCACAGCTTGACAAAAGCTTCAGGGTACAGTTTCAGGTGCGCTGATAAATGGGAATGACCAAAAATAAGAAAGGCGTCAGTCGTCAAAATGGCTCCTTTTAGAGTGGCGGATGACTCAATGTTTAAGGTCCCTGCATTTATTCATTTATCTTGATTATTCTTTCTTTATATAGATGTTTTCATATTCTTTTCATTTTTATACTAAGCTCAAAGAAAGAAAATAAAAGACCACACATTGTCCCCCAAAC
>CAXUIG010000379.1:0-5040 GCA_964250845.1 uncultured bacterium
AGGATTAATATTGACCACACAAGCCTCTTGGTGTCTTTGACTCCAAGGGGCTTGTGATTTTTTTTAATCTAGGCACTCATCTCTAGCATTCGTTGAATCGGTCGCAGGGCGCAAGAGCGGATCTCTTCTGAGATTGTGATTTCTGGAGCGCGATTTTTCATCGCCCAATAAAGCTTTTCCAGAGTGTTTAACCGCATGTAAGGACACTCATTGCAAGCGCAGCTATTCATTGGCGGGGCTGGGATAAAGTGTTTTTGCGGAGCTTGCTTTTGCATTTGGTGAATGATACCCGGCTCCGTAGCGACAATGAAGGCGCTTGCAGAACTCTCCTGGCAGTACTTTAGGAGCGCAGTGGTAGAGCCAATATAGCTGGCGTGGCGCAGTACAGCTGGTTCACATTCAGGGTGGGCGATCACCTCTGCTTCTGGATGTTCAATTTTGAGCTGGACAATCTTCTTCTCAGAAAAAGTTTCATGCACAATACAGCTGCCTTGCCACAGCACCAAGTCTCGCCCAGTCTGAGCCATCACGTACCGCCCTAAATTGCGATCCGGGGCAAAAATAATCGGCTGATCTACCGGAATCTGGCGCACAATCTCGACAGCGTTCGCACTGGTGCAAATGATATCGCTCATCGCCTTAATTTGGGCGGTGCAGTTGATGTAGGAAACCACCAGATGACCGGGGTGAGCTGCCTTAAAAGCTGCAAACGCCTCTGGGGGGCAGGTGTCTGCCAGAGAACAACCCGCCGCCAAGTCCGGTAAAAGCACCAGCTTATCAGGATTTAGGATCTTAGCTGTCTCTGCCATGAAGTGGACACCAGCAAACACAATCACATCAGCATCAGTGTTGGCTACCTGCCGGGAAAGCCCTAGCGAATCGCCAATGTAGTCGGCGATATCCTGAATATCTGGCTCTTGGTAATAGTGAGCCAGAATAACGGCATTCAGTTCCTGTTTGAGGGCTTGAATCGCTTCAAACAGGTCTGGTGGTGGTTGAGATGTTTGGGTTAGGTCTCGTTGGGCAAGTACAGTCGTAAACACAGTTAAAATTTGCCTGCTGTTGGAAGTAGTTGTATGTGAATTATAGTGTTTATTACCAAAAATGGCCGGTGTACAACTGCTGGCTGAATCTAGAAATGAAGCGGGCCAGGTTGCCCAAAGGGCGTGAGTTGAGCACATATTCTTGTACAATGCTCATATATACTTGTATTTAGAATTAGACAGCACTATACCAATTTAAGTGGTAGCCAGTCCCAAGTTCGGCGTCGTAAAACCAGGTGAGGGGAGACGCTTGAGGGTAGCGATCACCACGCACAAGCAAAGCAATGTGCCACACCCCACACCCCACACCCGCTTTTCAAGTTGCAATCCACAGCTTGACCGCTTTCATTAGCGGGGGATGATGTCAAACTGGAGAAAGACCGGCAAGGAAGATGGCATGACCAGTCAGAGAAATCACGAGCAACCGATTAGAATCGCTGTCGTCGGGGATATTCACGATCAATGGGAAGCGGACGACGGCATCGCCCTCCAAAAGATGGGTGTTGATTTGGTGTTGTTTGTGGGGGATTTTGGCAATGAGTCGGTGGAGGTGGTGCGCGCGATCGCCGCCCTCGACATTCCCAAAGCAGTGGTGTTGGGAAACCACGATGCCTGGTATACTGCCTCAGATTGGGGCCGCAAAAAGAGTCCCTACGATCACGCCAAAGAAGACTGGGTGCAGGCTCAACTGGATTTGCTGGGGGAAACCCATGTGGGCTATGGCAACCTGGACTTCCCGGCGTTGAATTTAACGGTGGTGGGCAGTCGTCCGTTCAGCTGGGGTGGAGCAGTCTGGAAAAATGCCGACTTCTATCAAGAGCGGTATGGAGTGAGGAGTTTTGAGGAATCCACCGCCAGAATGGTGGGGGCGGCGGACAGGGCAGCCTACGAAACAGTGATTTTTTTGGGTCATAATGGCCCCGTCGGGTTAGGCGATCGCGCCGAAGACCCCTGTGGCAAGGACTGGCAACCAATAGGCGGCGACTTTGGTGATCCAGATTTGGCAGATGCGATCGCCCAGACTCGCGCCTCTGGGAAAACGATTTCCTTGGTTACTTTTGGTCATATGCACCACAACCTGCGGTACACAAAACAGCAGTTGCGAAAGCCAGTTTTTACCAGTCCAGAGGGGACGGTTTACTTGAACGCAGCAAGTGTGCCTCGGATTATTCTGCATGAGAGCGATCGCCGCCGCAATTTCTCACTTGTGTCCCTGCAAGCCGGGGTAGTCTCTCAAATCTCTCTCGTCTGGATCGGCAAAGACTTCACAGTGGCATCTGAGCAAATTCTTTACCAGCAACCCAGTCAGGTAGTGCAGCTTGCATAGATGATGCGATATAGTATGATTTGTCAGCTTTTTGATCAGCTCACAGATTAATTGGAGAGGTGGCAGAGTGGTCGATTGCGTCCGACTTGAAATCGGATGAAGCGAAAGCTTCCGGGAGTTCGAATCTCCCCCTCTCCGTTGGTGAAAACACCCCAATTCAAAGGATTCTGAATGTCATAACTATTCTCTTAGTGCCATTCGAGCCTACCTTTTTCTTGAGCAGACCGCCTAGACCGAAAAGACACAGCAGACAGACCCCTAAGACGTTGCTGGGTTCGGGAAAAGCAGCAGCGGTACTGGTGGCTCCAACCTTGACTGCGCCATAGAAAAAAAATTGATATCGAACTGAGAAAGTGTGGCGACGAGTCCTCCTCCTCAGATTTTTGTGTCGGTGTATTTGACCTTACTTTCTGCCAGATGATACCTCAAGCCAATAAGTCATCTACTGCCACGCTAAATCCCTTGAGTACCAATTGTGTGCTGACTACATCACCAGCTTTAAAGCCCAATGTCTGACTTTGAGTAAGTACCAAAACCCGACGACTCTCAGGAAATACCAGCCAGACTTCCTCGCAACCCGATTCAAAATACTCTTGAGCTTTGCCAAACAAATCCTCAGCTAAATCTGTTGGAGAAGCGATCTCACCAATCAGCGGCGGACTCTGTGGCAATGCAGCAGCCTCGCCAAACTGCTCTAGCAGTTGGGCTGTGAGATAAGAAACATCAGGACGACGCCCCTGCTTGAAAGTCCGACAAGGAAGTTCTACAACAACATCTCCTCCTTGTCCACAGTCGGTCATGTAATTTTTCCAGTACCAAAGCAAGCTCGACTGAATCCGACTATGCCTTACAGTCATTCCCGTTTTCTCCACAAGTTGCCCATCCACCCACTCCATATGATCGGGGGGATTAGCCATAAAGTCTTGTAGAGAGAAGCTTTCGGTTACGGTAGCAATCGCCATAGCCCTATACTCGCCTTTGTAGCGCTTACTGATATTATGTTCGATTAAGTCTTGGGTAACGAAGACTCCTAAAATATTATGTCAACCTTAAAAATCCAGGTGTAGCTAGCCTTGAAGCTCTTCATTTACCACACCCCCGAACTGACTCCAACAGATAAAGTGCCAGACTGTGCGATCGCAGTAGACATCCTGCGAGCCACCACCACAATGGCGACATTCTTGGCATCTGGAGGCGAAGCCATCCAGGTTTTCAGCGATCTAGAGCAACTCGTGCAGGTGAGCGAACAGTGGCCAGCAGAGCGACGGCTTCGCGCTGGGGAACGGGGCGGCGCTAAAGTGCCTGGCTTCGACATGGGCAACTCTCCCCTTGAGAGCACACCAGAGCGGGTGCAGGGACGCCGGTTGTTCATCAGTACCACCAATGGCACTCGTGCTTTACAGCGGGTGCAGAACGCTCCATCTGTACTAGCAGCTGCGTTTGTCAATCGCGCTTCTGTGGTGCAGTATGTCCTTGCCCAGCAGCCAGAGACAGTGTGGATTGTAGGATCGGGCTGGGAAGGCAGTTTTTCGCTAGAGGATACAGCTTGTGCCGGTGCGATCGCCCACAGCCTTTTAAAATCAACCAACTTGCCCCTCGAGGAACTGGCTGGTAACGATGAAGTGATTGCAGCGATCGCGCTTTACACCCAGTGGCAAGACAAGTTATTAGAATTATTCTATCAAGCTAGCCATGGCAAACGACTCCTGCGGCTTAACTGTCAAGCAGACTTGAAATACTGCGCCCAAACTGACATTTTGGATGTACTTCCCATCCAACGAGAACCAGGAGTTTTAGCATCAACACCTGCCCAAGAGCGCAATATCGCTTAGCTACCAGTACAAACTCCGCCCCAACAAAGCCCAAGCAGCCAACATAGCAACGTGGGTGGAGTTACTTCATAGTTCCATTTCGTATAGACCAACATAGACAAAGCATTTGAATTACTACTTTGGTTTTGACTCTCATTACTAAAGAACACTATTGTGAGTGGAATAGTAATGAATTGAGCTTAGGATGTACTACCAAACACCCTCTAACCCTCCTAGTATTAATTACTTAATATTACTTGGGATTACGGCAATACCAGGTTTCAATTAACTCTTCAGGTGGCATTAACTCCAACTGTGTAAAAGCTCGGATAGCACACAAAAGTGAATTTTAATTGCCCCACTCGAAGTCTTTAAGCTGCATTGGTTTTAGCTATCTCAGGCTACAACATCCTACTGATTCTAGCCAAAACCTGTGAATTATTGGCACATTGCCGGGCTATTTGTATCCGAATTTACATAAAGATTTAATGTTAAAATCTACTTTTGGTTAGACATTAGGTAAATAAGTTTATTGATATTAATTTGAATGGCTCTCTTGCAGTTATGCTGATAACTTTTCAAACCAAACTACAGGAGAGCCATAACAGATTGTCTTTAGTCTTAACAGTGGAAATTGGTGACGGTGACTAGAAGTTATTCATTTGGTAAACGGGCGGTTGGAATCGTTTCGATGGCATTGATATTTATGATGCCAAAGGTTGTTAGTGGTGCTGAGTCAGGTCAGTGGAGATGGGGTGACCAGTGGAAGTGGGATGGCCAGTGGAGGTTAGGTGGCCAGAACTTAAACAACCTGAGTTCGATGTAAGCGAATTGCCTCAAAGCACTCTCCCGTATGGTT
>CAXUIG010000380.1:0-5033 GCA_964250845.1 uncultured bacterium
GGAATTCTCAACACCAAATAATACTGGCTTCCTGACCCCCTCTGAACGGATACCGTTAAGTGTCATTTCTACGCTCTGCTGCTTGACTTCTCGTGTTCTTCTTGGATAAGTTTGAGTCAGAATGAAAGTGCGGTAAGGACAATTCTTGTTTCGACAGCAGTAACGTTGTTTGCCTACTGGCGATTTACCATATTTAGTCACCTGTGTGCTGTGACAATGAGGACATTCAATTGCTACCAAAACAGGCATAACACTTAACCAAGTTTTTTGTTCATTATACTCAACCAATCGATCTAGAACATCACCCAGAGAGCGACCAGTTGGACTTCGGATTTAACCAGTTGGACTTCGTGTTTAAGCTTTAGCCCTGATGGTCAAACAGTGGCGACCAATGGACAGGATGGCTCGATTGTCGGTTCTGTCGCAAAAAATGAAGGAGATGGTACGGTAGGGAAGGTTCGTCTTTGATGCTCGGCTTCCAATGTCTACCCAAACTCTCTTTAAATGGCGTCACTTTCAGGCAGATATCATCCTGTTGAATGTGCGATGGTACTGTCGGTATGCGTTGTCCTACCGGGATTTAGAAGAGATGATGCAAGAACGGGGGATTGATGTAGATCATTCGACTATCAATCGTTGGGTATTAAAATACTCCCCGGAATTGGACAAACGGCTGCGTCCTCATCTACGGCCCAGCAATGACTCATGGCGAGTGGATGAAACCGTTCATCTTGGTCAAAGGACAGTGTCCGTAATTGTATCGAGCGGTAGATTCAGAGGGCAACACTTTGGACTTACGGCACGAGTGCGAAACGCGATGCGCGAGCGGCAGAGCGCTTTTTCCGTAAAACCCTCAATGCTACTCACACTCAGACTCCACGGGTGATCAACGTAGATAAGAATGCAGCGTATCCTCCCGCCGTTGATGACCTTAAAGCTGATGAACATTTACCTGAAGCCACCGAGTTACGACAGGTGAAGTATTTGAACAGCCAAGTGGAGCAGGATCACCGATTTATCAAGCGGCTTACAAAACCTGGAATGGGATTTGGTTCGTTTAACACTGCAAGGAGAACTTTGCGAGGAATAGAAGCAATGAACATGATTCGCAAAGGACTTGCTTCATGGGGTTGAAAAAAGTGATATTTTAGGTCAAGTAGAATTCGCGTATCAAATTTTTGGAGTGACTGCATAACTAGATCCTCAACTACAGGATGTTTCTGTCCTCAAATAGTTTTTGCAACACAACCTTACGCCCTGCAAGATGCGCAAGAAAGCCCCTGGAGCCTCTTGGCTGACCAAGAGTCACATCAATCACATCGGAGGGAATAACCGTTTCTATCGCTTGGAACACATCGGCTGATTCGATCACCGGAGAGATTAAGGAGAATTCTTTGAGCTGAAGACAGCTCCTGCGCTATCTCAGGGGACAACAGTCAATTTACCTGATTTTGGTCTTAACCGAGAAGTATTGTAACCCATCGCGCAACTAAACGCTGACGCTCTCCATCAAATTCTTTCACCCAAATCATTGAAAGCTTGGGTCGGGTGATTTTTGGATTCTGAATCAAAGAGTTTTCTGACGATACCATTGGTTGTGAGGAAGGTACAGAGAGATTAGAGATATCTAGGAGTGCCATATTTTTTACCTTCTTTTGAGCGTTTTGTGACAATTAGGTTGAAGTATCTCAACACCTCGTATTTCCTTAGTAGGATGGCTTTTGTTTTTTTATGCAGCAGGATTGCCGATGAAACCTATATCCTCTTTGAAGAATTTGACTTGAGGATATGACGTATGACTCCGATGACGATTCGACCCATGACCCCTTCAGCAGTTCAGAAAAGCCCTCAATTGGGCAGCCCAAGAAGGCTGGAATCCTGGTTTACACGATGCCACTGCATTCTATCCAGGGCTATTTCATTCTAAAAAGTTGCTTAAGTGTGTCTAGCCCAAAACAGCAGAGTCGTTGGGCTTGTGCCATGTTTTCAAACATTTGGTCACGGTATAAATTGAGGGGAAAATTGCGAGCGATGGCAAAAATCTGAGGCAGAGGGGTAGTGCGAATCCTCGATGCATCCTCGCCCTGAGTAACGGAACGAACATAGTGGACTTGATTTTCAACACCCCAATAGCCACGGATACGCTCGGCAAATTCTTGGGCTGTTAAACTTAATGAAGACATGTAATAACGAGTCTCAGTAGTGACTTCAATCACATGATGTGTAAACACCTGACGTTCTGATTTAACTTGAATCAAAGTGGTAAGTCCCGGCCAAGGACGAATACAATCAAGAGGTTGACAAATACTGACATGACGCTTTTCGATTCGACCATGCCCTTTGTTTATCTGCTCATAAGTAAATTCCGGTGTAAAATTTGTGTTGACATCTTTGAATAGACTAGGTTGGTTGCCTTTTAAGGCAGCAATATAATCATTGCCACTGTTGACGATCAACTCACAAGTTTTTTTTGGGTATTAATGGCATCAAAGGCAAAAACAACTCCCTTTAGAGCCAGGAGCTCAATCAACTCAGGTATGGCTTTAATAACGGAGAGTTTTGGCATCAACTTCAAACGGTTCTAGAATCAAGCCCCGCTCGACTTTTGTTCGCACTGACCAACATAATTGCTGGGTGGGAATCAGAATTTGGATTATCGTCTTCAATCTGATATGAACCGAGGAGGACTTTGCCTTTCTTCGCCAATAGTTTCTCCAGCATCGGGTTGTACGTTAAAGAACTTGGCAAGGCACACGGAATCCTGTTGATAATTAATGTATAACAAGGCACGACGTACAGTGCTGTAAGCAGGTAGCCTATTTTTCGCAGGTTTAAAAAGGTCAATCAACTGCTCGTGGTAGCTTGAAATCCAGTCTCCAATTGCTAAAAATCCTTTATTCCCTGCGGCGATCGCCAAAGTGAATAGTGCTAGGCACAGTGGAAGAGTGTGACGCTGTCCGGCACTTTGGGACGAGGGTCTTCTATAGAGGCAAAGGCTTCTATAATTGCGATTTGAGACACGGGAGTAGATGCATTCAACAGAATTTGCGCGCTGATTTTACCATATGCCGCCTACATTTAGAATGAAATAGCCCTGGGGTTAATCCCCTCTCCAAGTTTTCCAAGATAGTTGTGGTGGTGAGCGCTATTGTTGCCTGTGCATCCGTCGCAATAGCTTGGAGTCGGCACAGGGATTGGTTAGGCCGGGGTGGATAAGCGGGGACTGCCACGACCATAGCGTACAGGCACCCGAAAAAAGCAGCGATGTAATCCAAACCTGGTGGGTAAAGTAGCAAAGCCTGTCCCCTGCTTATACCTAAGAGCTGAAGATAGGCAGCAATGGCCCGAGCTTTTTGGTCTAATTCCCCATACTTTAGATGGGCTGCTTCTGTTTCTCCATCTAGCAAAAAGTTAGTTGTCTGACCGATTAAGTTATGAAAAATTGTCAGGTGAACTCTTCAAAAGATTGATAAATTGTCTTGAATTTCACCTGATATATATTTAATAACCACTAGTTATTAGTCTGAATTAGCCGTATATTTTAAGTTCAATAAACTCATTTTCCAAAAAATGAGTTTATCCTGAGTTCAATTAAGATTTTTGCTGAGAAAAGTTTGATATAAATTTAGGTGTGTTCGCCTGCTAACCTGAACTAGCTGAAATGGGTTTAATTTCGTAATGTATAGCCAATGCTACGCACCGTTTGAATTAAGCGATTTTCGTTATTTGCTTCTAACTTCAGACGCAAGTAACGGATGTAAACTTCGATGATGTTGGAGTCGCCCATGAAGTCGTAGCCCCAGACTTGCTCCAAAATCTGATCGCGCTTGAGGACTTGCCGGGGATGGGCGAGTAAGTATTCCAGTAAATCGAATTCTTTGCCAGTTAACTTAACCGCTCGACCAGCTCGATCAACTTCGCGAGTCTGCCGGTTCAAACTTAAGTCTTCGAATTGCAGCACATCTGGGTCTTGTTCTTGAGTCCGGCGCAAGTGCGCTCGAACTCTCGCCAACAATTCTTCAATACTGAAAGGTTTGACCAGGTAGTCGTCGGCACCGGCATCTAAACCGGCAACGCGATCGCTAACTTCATCTTTGGCGGTTAATAAGATGATGGGGACTTGATTACCCGTGGTTCGTAGGCGGCGGCAGACTTCCACTCCCGACAAACCCGGCATCATCCAATCCAAAATCACTAAATCTGGGTGAGACTCTCGCGCTGCCGTCAGGCCGGAAAAACCGTCATGAGCAACGCTAAGGCAATAGCCTTCTAAACTAAGTTCCAGTTCAATGAACTTAGCCAGTTTGACCTCATCTTCGACTAGCAAGATATGCGCCGTCATGATTAATATAAATGACTATTCATTATTATTTCAGATGAAAATGAAACTCATCTGAGATCACCCCAAATTTTTTCTCATGTCATTTTTAGAGGAAATTCAGTCTAATCTCAGCAGATTTTCAGATAAAAGTGGTATTGCTTAATTGATATCTAGCCAGAAGAGCTTCAAGACCGGGCATAACGTTTGATTATGGCATGACGCAGGCTCCTAGCAATAGAATTACTGGGGGGATGGACAAACTGACTTCGTCCGTTGTAGGTTCGCCAACAGACGCTGCAAAATAGCTGGGTTACTAGGCAAATCGAAATGACCCACACCTGGGTTGTCAGTTAGAACAAAACGGTAGCAAGGCATATTTGCCCACACTGCGATCGCCTCGTTGGTGATGTCCTCTTGGTTGGAGTCACCATGCCTTGTAATGGTGACAGGGGAATTGCTCAGTACCTGCCCCACAGCGAAATTCTGTAGCTCTGTGCCTACAACCGTATCGAGCCCGGAGCCCTTTTCAGCATAGACATCTACATTGGGGAAGAACGGAGGAGCGAACTTGACAAAGCCAATGTATGAGGGTGCCAACTGCTGTGCCAGGCTGAGTCCGCCATCTTGGAACAGCTGCTGATAGTCCTGCGGCGTGTAGACACTGTTGGCGAAATATTTCTTCACATTTAACTGATGGGAAAGCCCAATTTTT
>CAXUIG010000381.1:0-4959 GCA_964250845.1 uncultured bacterium
TCGAGAATGAGGAACAACTGCGCCAGTACTTTCAAGTGATGATGCCGATGTACTCACTCACCTATGACCCCAAGTCACGTCAGGAAGGAGGGAACCGAACCATTCTCTCTCTCGATGCCATCAATGTTGCCTTTAGTGGTTTCCTGCGCTCTTACAATGTACTAGACCAGTTACATAAAATAACTGCACCAACCTTAGTGATTGGAGGACAGCATGACTGGATTTGTCCACCTGAATTTTCTGAAGAAATTGCCAGAGTAATTCCTAACGCCGACCTGAGAATCTTTGAAAACAGCGGTCATTTGATCCGAGCCGATGAGCCGGAAGCTCTCCTCGATGCGATCGCTGGTTTCTTGGTCTACAAACGAACAGCACTAAAATAACTTTTTTTCATATCCATGCGTCAGGCTTACTTGCCGGTAGATTCGTTCTAGAATAGTAGCTTAGATTCAACTGGTGCTGGAATGGGAGGATATCGAACAAAAAGTGGCTGAAGGCAAACATGACGGCACTTGAAGTTTACAACCTCCGAAAGACTTACAAACAGCGTGGAAAGCTGATTGAGGCAGTCTCTGGCATCTGTTTGAGAATCAATGCTGGGGAAGTACTAGCTTTTCTTGGCCCTAATGGAGCAGGGAAAACAACCAGCATTAAGATGATTGCGGGCTTGATCAGGCCCGATCAGGGTTGGGTGAAGATTGCGGGTTGTGACCCCCATCGCAATCCGCAAGCGCTTCGGATGCTAGGTGCAGTGCTGGAAGGAAACCGCAACCTTTACTGGCGGCTGACTCCAGAGGAAAATTTGGAGTATTTTGGGGTGTTGAGAGGGCTCAGCCGTAGAGTAGCCCATCAACAAGGTCTTAAGCTGTTAGAGAGATTTGGCCTCCTGAACAAGCGTCGCACTCCGGTTCAGACTCTCTCACGGGGGATGCAGCAAAAGTTGGCTATTGCAGTAGCTTTGATTCACCATCCCCGACTACTGCTGTTGGATGAGCCAACTTTGGGACTGGATGTCGAAGCTAGTGAGAACGTCAAAGCGCTAGTACGGGAGGTAGCGCGAGAGGGCTGTGCCATACTCCTGACAACCCATCAACTTAATGTGGCTGAGGAGATCTCAGACCGGGTAGCAATTATTCACAAGGGCAAGATTCTCGCTGAGGAACCAACCCGCGAGATCATCCGGCGTTTTTCTGGCTCGACCTATACCATAGAAGTCGAAGGCGAGTTAGACCCAAGGCGAATCAGCAAGATTGAGGTATTAGGCGCAGTGGTTCAGTTGGGAAAAATTGTTTATGGTGGAACGCCAGAAGGTCTATATCAGGTGTTGGCAGTTCTTCAACCCCTGCCTCTAGTACAAGTAAAACAGGATCAGGCTGACCTGACGAAAATATTCTTAAAGCTAGTGCGAGAAGACCGCCATGCTTGAACTATTCCTGACTGAACTAAAACGGATCTGGACGGAGTTTATCCGCTACCCTGTTGATGCGATCGCCGGAGTCATTTTCACTACTTTTATCTTTTATGGACTATTCCTTAGCGCCCGCTATATAGCTGGCCCCAGCTTACAGTTCGGTGACCGACTCGATGCGATCGTGGTTGGCTATGTGCTGTGGATATTAGTAGTATTTATCGTATCTGATATTGCCTTTGGACTACAAATCGAAGCGCAGACCGGAACTCTAGAACAGGTATTCCTGTCGCCGTTTGGCACGTTGAGGATCTTCTTGGCACGGGCGATCGCTAGTCTGACATTACGTCTAGTGCTGATTGGGGTAGTTTTGCTGCTCACCATCGTTCTTACCGGGCGTCACTTGCACTTCCCGCCCAATCTCCTGCTGCCGCTAATTACGGTTTTACTAGGAGCCTATGGTCTGGGTTTTATGATGGGAGCTTTAGCCTTGCTGTTTAAGCGCGTTCAGCAACTGCTCAGTCTTGTTCAGTTCGCACTGTTGTTTTTGCTGACATTTCCCACTGAGACCTGGAGAGGTCCACTCCAGGGGTTGAGACTAGTGCTGCCAATGACCCTAGGTGCAGGCGGACTCCGTGATCTGATGGCACGCAATCAGAGTTTAGACTTTTCTGTGTTCGCTCTTGCCTTGCTCAATGGGGTAGGATATTTTGTCTTGGGTCTGTTGGTTTTTCGTTGGGCTGAAGGCAAAGCCAAGCGTGAGGGAATACTCGGTGGATATTAACTAGGCACGGAGCGGCAGTTGTTAAGCAAGCAGAAACGCCTTTAGTGAAAATGTGTTTTTTAAATCGGGTAGACTGGAAGTGTCGCCGAGACAACAGCAGCAACCAAAGTAGTAAGTCCTTAACACTGTCCTGGCAGTGGTTAGTAGGAGGATTGCTGGTGCTGGTGCTGATGGTAGACCCAGTGTCAGCTCAGAAACCAACCAAACCTCTGCGTGTGGTGGCAGGATTGGCTACACCCTTTGTGTTTGAGACTCAGGGTAAGCTTGCAGGATTTAGCATTGACCTTTGGCGCAGCATCAATGACGAGATGGGTGTCAAGTCCGAGCTATTTGCAAATTCAACTACTCAGGCTTTGCTCTCTGCTGTTAAGTCTGGCAAGGCGGACGTGGGGATTGGCAATATATCTATTACTGCCGAGCGGGAAAAGAATTTTGATTTCTCCCAACCTATATTTGAATCAGGGCTCCAGATTCTAGTACCGGAGCAATCCGGTGGTATGAGATCAGTGCCCAGTCTGTTGGCGGTTATTTTTTCACCAGAGTTTGTGCAGCTCATTGGCATCATTTTAGTGATTATCCTTGTGCCAGCCCATATCGTCTGGTTTGTTGAGCGTCGCCGCTCTGGAGGGATAATTTCAACTGCGTCCTACTTCCCCGGCATTTTCAAAGCTTGCTGGTGGGCAGCTTCTACCCTGGCTACCCAAGCTGAGGAGATGCCTAAGAGCCCACTAGGACGGATAGTAGCCGTGATCTGGATGTTTACCAGTGTTGTCTTTATCGCCTACTTCACCGCTACAGTGACTACCTCCCTTACAGTGCAGGAGCTACAGGGAAATATCAAAGGTCCAGATGACCTACTGGGGAAGCGAGTTGCTACTTCAAGTGGCAGTACGTCGGCAGTTTACCTGCATCAAAAAAACATTCAGGTTTTAGAGTCTAATAGGCTTGCTGAAGCTTATGAGGCACTCCTAAAGGGCAAGGCAGATGCAGTTGTTTTTGACGCGCCCGTTCTCCTCTACTACGCCTCTCATGAAGGTAAAGGAAAGGTAAAGGTTATTGGCAGTGTTTTCCGCCAGGAGAACTACGGCATTGTCTTCCCTCCAAATAGCCCTTATCGGAAGCCGATCAATGAAGCCCTCCTGACACTGCAGGAAAATGGCACTTATCAAGAGCTTTATCAGAAGTGGTTCACCAGCAAGTAAATAGAGCTGGCTGAAAAAGACACTTGTATCCGTGAAACTACAGTTACCCAGTAAGACTATTGAAGAAATAATAGTGAAAACTCGGAAGCTTGTACCCTTGTGGGTTTATACAATGCAATGGTTTACTTATGGCTAAATCTTGTTGTGCTATCCCCACGAGTAACTCCAGGACAACCTCTTACATCTTTACAAAAATCAGGGCTTGACTTGGTTGCTCGTCTGCACGGTGGGCAGGATGTTGTACTAGCGCTCGATACTACTGGAAGTGTAGGACTGAACGACTCAGGTCGAATTCGCTTGACTCAAATCATAAAAGATGGCTTAAAGCCTGGGGATTCTGTATACGTCATTCCTTTTGCATCAAATACCAATTTACCAAAGAATGGCATTCAGTTTAGGAATAAAAGCCAGATTCCCGAAATATTAAATGCTAC
Source organism: uncultured bacterium (assembly GCA_964250845.1). Classification (GTDB taxonomy): domain Bacteria; phylum Cyanobacteriota; class Cyanobacteriia; order Cyanobacteriales; family Chroococcidiopsidaceae; genus CAXUIG01. The sequence continues at coordinate 3,829 of CAXUIG010000381.1, forward strand.
ACCATTTCAGCTTGAGCCAACCCGCGCTAACACAGACATTCAGCGAGCAGAACTAGAGATTTATCAGTATCTTGCCCAACAAAATCAAGATCGTATAAACAAGAATCAACCTATCAAGCCTCAGTCAGTTGTCTGGATTACAGATGCTCCTCTTTTTATGAACTCAAGAGATGGGTGTCAATATAGTTCTACTCAAACCTGGGTGGAAACTCCTGCTCGCAGTCCATTTCGGAATTTAGGCTCCCCGGAAAGTCAATTGCGACAGGCTTGGCTTAAGGCTCTGTGTCCTGTCATGGATAAGCGATCGCTGCATTTAGAAAGCTACAACCTTACAGTTGTGGATATCGCCCCGACAGTGCAAGAGTCCTGCACTCCTGCACCTGGTGGTACAAGCATCTGCCTGGTGAATCCATATCTAGTCAGGCAACTATGGTTGCCAAGCTTGCTCCTAACTACAGTATTGATAACTATTTTAGGAGGAGTTGTGCGTTTTCTACTATGGCAGCTCAGTACAAAAAAGAAATGGCAGATGAGATTTACCTTTGACTCTCAGCCAGCTGAAGATGAAAAGATTTGTTATCTGCCGTGTAACAAGTCGATTGGAATTGGTGGTTATGATTCTCACTGTATCGATTCAGTTGAGTGTCCACGCTCAGAAGTGAGAGCTTATCTGGAGCGGCAGGGAAATCAGCTGTATCTGGAGCCTACTGGATCAGCGCCGATTTATTGGGGTGAGCGAGAAATTACCAAACGAACTAGGGTTACTGGAAATCGGCTGCAGCTGAATTGCCCAGACGATAAAAATCTTGACTTTTATATAGCCATCAAAATTAGTCAGTAGTAATTCAATCGAGGTTAGTAAATGTACGATCAAGCTAGTGGCGATCGCCAATATCAAGGGATAAACCGGACTGTCTGTATTGGCATTGGGGGTACAGGTCGAGATGTGTTGATGCGAATGCGCCGCCTACTGGTAGACCGCTATGGAGATTTGAATAAGTTGCCAGTTGTTAGCTTTGTTCACATTGACACAGACGGTGCTGCTGCTAAAGTATCAGGACTCCGTACAGGTAATACTGGTACTCCTGCATAGTAATGGTAAAGTGATAAATGTAAAAGATTACCTGATGT
>CAXUIG010000382.1:0-4944 GCA_964250845.1 uncultured bacterium
AAGTTGGAGATCATTCAAGAAATTCTAGGTCATCGTCAACAAGCACTTGACGACGCCGCCAAAAACCCTGGGAAAGTTTATCTCCGCGCTCCGGCTTACAGTTCGCTTGATGAAGAGGGGATGGACGCTTTTCTCCGTAAAGCCAACAGTTTAGAGCGACAGTACGGCAGTTCGTCTAATCAACAGAAATCGCTTTTAGCTTCGGCATTAATTAATGATGAACGTGTGCCTAACTTCCCTGAGCTAGCCCACTTAAGCGCAAGAGCAAAGAACAATATAGCTCTTTCTTTGATTAGTGTAGCAGCGACAAACCTTCGGGATCAAGAGCAGGCGAAATTTGCTCAGACTGGCAGTGTAAAGTTTAATTACGCTCCTTATCCTCACATTTTGAAGGATGATGGATTGAGGGAGAAAATGATTGCCCTCGGATTTGCTGATGATGCGAGACAGGAATCATTAAGAATGCAAATGCTCAATACCTATCTGTTACAGGCATTTCAGAACTAACCCCGGCTCGTCTACCCGCTTTTAGTTCGTTCTAAAAGCGGGTAGACGGCGGATGGTGACTAAATCCATTGGACTAGTGATTGATTGGGGCAGGCGGCTTCACCAGGCGGTGATGTCAGCTTCGGCTGCCCTAGAGGAGTGCTGCCGCACTGTGGTGGTGAGGATGGGGAGCATAACGACGAACACTTAAACCAGTGGTTGATTGTAGGACGAAACTTGTTATTAACCAGGAGAATAATTCTCATGAAAACCGGCAAGTCAATTGTAGAGTTAGCTATCGAGCTAGAACGTCAAAGCAAGGCGAAAGCTGACTACATTGCTGACACCAGGGTGTTAGCAATGACTGACGCAGCAGAACTTGCAATTAATAACGATAGCCATGAAGAGTTGACAATTACAGATCATGCTCACACCCAAATTGCTGCGAGGCTTGATATTCCAGCTAAGTACTACAATAGGATGAGAATCGAAGCTCCCCATTTATTGGCAGCTAATGTTAACGAGTGGTTCCAAAGTAAACCAGAGCGCCGTATGGTGCGTACACTTGATGGGTTAGTTCGAGCTTTTCTTAGCGATCGCTATCGCAGGCTAGACAACTTCGATTTAGCTGAAGCAGCTCTCCCGATTCTTTCAGAAATGGGACAGAGTATCGAGATTGTCTCCAGTGAGCTGACGGGCTCCAGGATGTATATCAAGGCGATTAACCGGCGACTAAAGATGGAAGTGAAAAAGGGCGATGTTGTGCAGGCAGGAGTGTGCATTACGAATTCGGAAGTGGGTCTTGGCTCCTTGAAAGTAGAGCCTTTAATCTATCGCCTAATCTGCTTGAACGGCGTGATAGCGCAAGATTTCGCTACTAAAAAGTACCATGTGGGGCGAGTAGCTGACGAGGGTGAAGCTTACGAGTTATACTCAGATGAGACACTCAAAGCGGATGATAAAGCGTTTTATCTAAAAGTGCAAGACACAGTACGAGCAGCGGTTGACGTGGCTAAATTCGGGCAAATCGTTAACCGGATGCAAGCAGCTACCGAGCAGAAGATTGAGGGGAATCCGGTTGCTGCGGTGTCGGTGCTCTCGGAAAAATTTGGCTATTCAAGTGAGGAAAATTCCAGCATATTGACGCACCTAATTCAAGGAGGCGACTTGACAGCTTATGGGCTAATGAATGCTGTCACTCGCACTAGCCAGGATTTGAACAACTACGATCGCGCGACTGATTTCGAGAGAGATGGCTCAAAGATTCTGAGTTTACCGGCTGCGACCTGGAAGGCGATCGCTACCGCATAGTATTTCCATAAAAGCAGCTCCAGTTACGAATAAACTGGGGCTGAATTCTTACGAAAGACATCCCAAGTCAAGACCTGACCGACGAGGCAGAATAGTACCTCTAAGGCTGAGTAGACTTACCGTAGGCTAGCAGACTTGTTTGATTTGTAGTTTTGCCACTTTGTAGTTAATACCCGGAGTTTAAACAATTTTGGGCTGTTTCAGTTGTAGATAGAAGGAGTAGTAAAACGATGTACGACCACCACATTTGTGAGATGTGTGACCACTTGGTTAAAGTCAAACTTATATCAGACCCTGTTCAAGCTCAAAAAGCTTTGGCTGATTACTGGGCTGATAAAATTGCAATTGTTTGGGATGTCGAAGATGTGAAAAGTACGATGGCTGAGTGGAAGGAAGTAGAGGTTAATGCTATCTCGGAGCAAGCAGCCTTAGAAGTTTTACATACAGTTTTTAAAAATCACGACTGCAATTATGGCATTAGTTGGGAAACAATTCGTGCCACAATTTGTGATTCGGAGCAACTCAACGATGATTGAAACAAAACAAACAAAACATTTTAATATGGAACCAGACTTTAAGTATTGTCAAACTCTAGTAGACAGTCAACAAAAGCCAGAATCTGGAGCAACTTGCTTAGCTAACAACCAAGTTCCCTGCTGCATCACAGCAAGTGAGCGTTGTATTTGCATTGAAGTGGAAGGATATGAAGAAAACATGAGCGTTTGTTTCGAATATTATCAAGGATGCCTGCAAGTTCATGTTTGGGGCGAAAAATCGTTGAGAAACGGTGGTGATATAGATGCAACAATAATCATTACTGATGACTACCCAAGGTTTTGTCAACAAATTGAATCAAGCTAATTCTAAGTATTTTTGATTTTGTTAATCCCGCATTGATTACAAACTTGGCAAGCCTAATCGCCAAAGCGGGGCTAAAAAACAACACTCTGTTAAAACATTTACTCCGCTTAACTTTGATAGGCAAGAGTTGTAGCTACTTGAGCTAATTTTGTGAGCAATCAGGGTTAATGTTATGCAAGATTAGGTAGAACATGTTATCCTGCCAAAATCTAAGAATACTTGCTTAAATTCGGGTGAAAAAAAAAGTAATTGTTCCTGGTTTTTTAGATAAGTTAGATAGTTGCAAAAGGCAGAGTAAAATGGAGACAAAGATTTTCAACTTCCAAGCAGCTTTAAAGTCAAAACAAGCTAAACGACCCATTAAGGCCGTCGAATTTCCTCAAGATGAACATTCAGATTTGTTCTACCCCGAAATGGGTGAGCAACGGAACCCCACTAAACCCATCCTCGGAGAATACATTTACACCGCCTGTAACATACGATGGAAAGAGGATGATGACACAACGGTACGAGCCTTGCTGAAAAAGTATCGGATTCGACCAAAATATGAAGGTATTAAGCATATTCCTTATGGCGATCCAGGGGGTGTGGTAGTAATGGAACGAAAAATAACGCTAGCCCCAGAAGCCTTGCTGAGACTGAATTCTGCTCTAACTTTCTAGAAAGTTAGAGTTTCAGCTTTTCTACCTCTTCGGACTCGTGCCTACTATCAATATGTATATATAAAGACATTCGAAGTGAGTAATCACCTCTTAACAATACAACATCGAGCCTTGTTGAATGGTGTAGGCTGGATTCATAGCAATAGTTTTGGGCAAGCGCGTGATTTTTCGTTCCGTTACTACCACACCCCCGCGTAGCGGTCGATATGATTATCGGGTAGTAGAACTGACAGAGCGCGTCTGTAAGATTGCGTTTTTTGAGCAGGGGCAACCTATTGGAGTTTCAGAATTCAGTGCAGCTGATGCTGCCAGAGCGGGAACCCAGAATATGGGTAAGTTTCCTCGCAACATGTTGTTTGCACGCTGCATTTCCAATGGAGTGAAATGGTTTTGTCCAGATATCTTTTTAGGTGCTCCCGTTTACACACCTGAAGAGTTAGGAGCAACAGTTGATGACGATGGAACAGTTGTTGAGCTTCCAGTGCAGATTACTCCAGCTAAGGATGAAGTCTGGCGTACCTGGAAGTCCCCAACGGATGCTCTCAACTGGGCTACCAAAATTCTCCCCAACTTAACTCCTACAGAACTACAAGGACTGTTTGACTCCGTACCAGCTGTCAATGGCAAGAAAGCGCCTGCTTTTGTCGCAAAGGTCTTAGAGGTTGCCGCTACGTTCTGACTTGCGCTCTACCAATAAGTCTCAGTGCCTGCGTAACTAGTACTGGGAAACAACAGATTTGGAATTTGATGATGACACAAATATCAATTTCGGAGCATTCGACCGTTGCTCACCGTCCAGCTCTAGCACCGCATCAACAGTACGTGCAGTGGACAGAACACCACCAGCATCAAGCCCAAGGATTGCCACCATGCGCTATTCATCTTTGGCAATACCTACTCTACAAATATCCAGGTGGAGTGCCACAAGAGATTGATTTGGAAGAGATTCGGGTTGAACTTTCTCAGGGCAGAAGCAAGATTTACTGCGTTCAGTCTTTGAAAAATGCCCTCTGGAAATATCTGGTTCCTAAAGGTTTAGTTCAAGTCGTTAAGCAGTTTACAAAGCGAATTCTACGCGTTGTTGCTAACCACGCTGGACCAATCAAAGAAATTGAAAATAAATTTGAGCAAGCTGAATTTAATTTGCACTCTCCCAAACAAATTTGGGAATCTGAGCCTGAAACCCTTATTGCTTCATCCTCTATACAGAGAAATACAGAGAACCCACAAACACCAGTTGAGTCCGATTGTTGTGATGACGAAGGAGTAGAAGAAATCAAAGCCGCTCTAGCCAATGCTCCTTTCATGCAGGAGGGGAATGAGCCGAAATCCTCACCACCCATTGAGCCATCGGTTGAGGACAAGTTTTCCGCACCTATAGCGCGAACGATTCTAGACAGGTTGCGTCACCTGGGTATTCCCCCTGCTACCGAGGTGCGATCACTCGTTGCTCAAACACCAGTTGCACAGCTAAGCACAGAGACAGAAATAATTACACAGCCTTTTATAAAGATCCCTCGACTCCAACCGATATCCCCCCATGAAGGCTGTGTAATTATTTATAGTCATCGGGGTTCGAGTAGCAACAGAACCGTAAACAACGCTACGCCGTCCAGTTTTATGG
>CAXUIG010000383.1:0-4934 GCA_964250845.1 uncultured bacterium
TTTCTACTCGTTACTCATCATCAAGTTTTTGACTTCCCAAAGATATTTATGTATAATTAATTTTTTTACAACTCATTTAGGACTGCTATATAATAATCTTTGTTTAGGATTAATATAGCAATCATATTTTATTTGTAAACTAGTCAGAGGCAAGAGTAGCCAGTAGCCAGTAGAAGATAAAAAACATTAAAAATCATGTTTGCTATTGGAAGTCGCACTAGGAAAGTGCAACTTTCAGTTTGACCCCCAACTAGCAAGTAAAGGTATGCAGTCTCGATCCAATGAGACAATTAGCCGGATATTTATTTTCACTATCCTCGCCTGCATTGGCTTGCTTCTGGCTTTAGCAATGTGTCAAATCTTCAATCGCACCCAGTCCCACAAATACACGATTGCAGCTGGGATGGAGAAAGGGGAAAGTTACCTCTTCAGTCTGGCTATGGCAGATTTAGTTGCCAATTATCATCCCACGATTAAAATCCAAGTTATCCCAAGCGACGGTTCTGAGGAAAACATCCAACTCTTACAGGATAACAAGGCACAATTAGCCACAGCTCAAGCTGATATTCCTGTCCAGTCTTCGGCACAGATAGTGACGTTTTTATTTCCAGATGTTTTTCAGTTGATTGTGAAGGACACGTCTAACATTAAAAAAGTCTCAGATCTTCGAGGTCATAGGATTGCGAGGCCACCGAGAAAGGGCGGTCAGATTAAGTCCTTCGAGGTTCTGGCTACACACTACGGCCTTAAGCCAGGTGATATCACCTATGTTGATGTAGCTGATGAGCCAGTGGCTAAAGTGGATGAAGAGGAAGCAATCAAAGAGAAGTTTGCTAAAAATCAAGTTGATGCTGTGTTTCACGTCCGACCTGTCGGCAATAAATCAATTTTTGAACTAATAGAAAAAGATGGCGGACGACTAGTTCCAATTGACCAAGCTGAGGCTATGAGAATTGAGCAACCAAATTACAAATCCGCCTTTATTTTCAAGGGAACCTATCAAGGCAACCCCCCTATTCCAGAGCGAGATATGCCAACTGTAGCTGTCGAGAGAACGCTCTTGGCACGTAAGGATGCACCTGCCGATGACATACGTCAGATCACTAGCGTTTTATATGATCATCGTCAGGAGTTAGATGAAAAGATGGAGGAGTTAGCCCACAAAGAACAGCGAGTAGCGGCTGCTATTCCACTAGCAGCTTATATTCATCCTCCCAATAATTCAGAAAATGTAAGCCGGGTACCAATCCACCTAGGAGCGCAAGCTTACTACGACCGGGAAAAACCTTCTTTTTTTAAGGCAAATGCCGACTTAGTGGCATCATTACTGTCAATTGTCGCCCTTTTAGTTTCTGCAGCTTGGCAGTTAAAATCTCAGCTTGAAAAGAATCAGAAAAATCAAGCCGATAGATTTAGTGAGAGAGTTATTAAAGAGTTGAATCGCGTGATGACCAGCAATATTACTGAGCCTGAAAAACGAAAAAAACAGTTGCTTGACGCTCGTAAAAATTTGCTGGATATCTTTAAAGAATCGGTGATAGCCCTAAATGAGAATCGAATTTCTCAGGAGTCGTTTCAGTCCTTCAGAGTTGTTTGGCAGGTTGGGATGGAAGCTGTTGACCGCGAAGACGCTTTGGTGGAAAAGACTATTTAACTAGCCTAATCTACGCCTTCAACACCTGATCTGCCATTAGTGCTAGTTCTGGGAAAGTCCGCGACACAATCCGAGCTGAGCCTCGGTAGGGAGTGGACTGGTAGACTCCATTATCATCGAGTAGGTAGACAAAGACTGTTGGAACTTTAGGATTACCTAGGTAATTCCGACTACCTATAGCCAAATAATCCACAATCCAATATTCAGCAATACCCAAGCGTTGATACTCATCCAGCTTGTCTATATAGTCATCTTCCCAATTTGTTGACACCACCTCTACAGCTAACTGTAGGGGTTCCAAGAAAGCAGAGTAAGCAGAAAGGTTCGCGTCCCAGAGTGTCCGGCTTACCACGCTCACATCAGGGAAGCGACCTTGTTCTCTCCCATCTGGTGTCAGCGTCCTAATCATGATTCTGCCTGATACCCTGTAGTTGAGATTGAGACGTTCAACCTCTCTATCAAACTGTCTGGCAATGAAGTCTGCTAGATTTTCGTGTTGTCTTGTAGGTAATATCCTCACAATCTCTCCGCCTACAAATTCATAGCGACCCTCTTGAGCAAAGTCTTGCTCAATAAATTCAAGAAAGGTGAGTTTTTGCTTGGGTTTGGTTGTAGTCATGGTTAGCCCTCATTTATTTGTCAACCAGGTTTCAACTTGGATGCTCAGAAAATCGGCATAATCTGCCACGTTGTTGGTGACAAGAATCAGCCCATGGATGGCAATGGCAGCAATTTTACCATCGGCAAAGGGGGTTTTACCCATAGACACAAGTCGTGTCCTTTCTGTGGCATGCCATCCAGCTTGGCATCGTAAGGCACCACAGAGGAGCTCGTGCCATACGACTGGGTTGTGTTGCCTCAACTTTTTAAGGACAGAGCAATCCTTACAATCAGCTCACGCTCAAGCCGCCACTCCAAAAATTAGAGACACGAATTCTACTTGAGTTCGGATGTCGCCTGTTTCGACACCTTGAAGCAAGTCCCTTGCGGATCATGTTCATCGCTTCATAACCGCTCAGGGTTCGCCTCGCCGTGTTGAATGATCCCGCATCCCATTCCCGGATTGACCAGTCCCAGAGATGAATCGATGCAGAAAGTTCAAATCACCGGTGATTACAGATGCAGACCTCACGATCGCCGAGTCGGGTGCCATCATTGAATACCTAGTGGGTCACTATGGCAACGGTCAGCTAGTCCCGGCAATCGGTACGCCAGAGCGTCTGCGCTACACGTATTGGCTGCATCACGCCGAAGGTTCTGCAATGCCGCCGCTGCTTCTTAGGCTCATCTTTGACCATTTCGGAATAGGGGACAGTGACGCTGTAAGCGCATTCATCGAGCCCCAAATCAAGCTTCACTTTGACTACATAGAATCCCCAAAACATCTAGGAGACTTTAATGGCGTACTGCTCTTGCCCTTGTTTTAAGTGCGGACATCTCAACGTCTGGGGAATTGATGAAGGCGATGAGGATCTATTGGAATTCCCGCTCTTAAGTAAGAGCGTGTGGCAATAGCTTAGAGGGGTCAGAACCAGATGAAGAGGGATTAATCCTGGGGACAGGAGAAAAATAAGCAGTCTATCCTGCATTAATACAAAAACCAGGTGCTGCGCCATGAGTTGGAATAACCTAGCTACCGTCCAGCCCACCGAGAATTGGATTTTTACCGATCCAGTTATCGGATCTTTTTTCCGGCTGACGCACTATTACGATCCAATCCCCGGAGCTGAGCTATTCGGTTGGGTAGCCCAAGCTGAAAGGATTGGCGGCGGGGTGGTTCAGCTGTTTGATGTCCAGCGAATAAACGCCAGTCGGTTTCCAATCATTTTTGAGTTTCAAAAGCCCGACTGCATGAATGGGCGCTGCCTTGGGTTTCGCCGGTACCGCGCAATAAGTCTGAACCCAGATAATTGGACAATAGAGCTAGAGGTTAATCAGCCAGGTACGGTACTGTCTTTTGTAAGTAATGGCGACACTAACGGGGTGCTCTACTACCTTGGGACAAACCTAGGCGAAGCGCCATGGAGCAATCCTTATCCAATGGCAGTGGGCTTGAGTGCATCATCCGCTTATCCAGCATTTTCTGATATCTCAGTCCTGACTGGTCGAGCCCCAGCATGTTTTGCGACGCAGGATGAGCAAGGCGCATTAATCCTGATAGATTTAAAGTCTAAAAGGCTAGCCTGCAATATGTTTACGCTCCGTGGTCGAGGCGACGGTACCACTGTATCTAGCCCAAGAACTTACAACTTGGTGGGAGGCAATAACCCACAAAATATGCAAATTTTAGTTGCGGTGCAGAATTCTCCTATAGTCGATGCAAATACTTGGGGTGAATTCGGCATGCCTTTGACTCCCCCCTATCAATTCTTTGGGATTCAACAAGCGGGGGTGACTAGCGACGGCAATGACTATTATTTGACGCTGGGGCAAATAGAGTTGTACGGCACTCTCTTCTAAAGAGAAGCATCGGTAGAATACTAAATGACGATTCTTTTTGAACAGTATGCGTCGAACAAAGACAAGCGCTCGCAGCGCAACTACAGTTATCGAGAGACCAATGAACACATCAGTGCCGCCAGATGCATCCCAAAATGGGACTAAACCAGAGGCTGAGGACGACGACATTCAAGAGGATGTCGACGAAAATCCTGGCAAGCACAAGCAAAGCACGGGAAATCCTTACATGAAGGCGATCAAGCCCGGCTGGTACGAAAATCCTCAGCCACTGGACTTCATAGAAGGAATGATGAGCGACGAGTTCTGCGTTTGGAAGCTTGCTAAGACGATCGTCGGGCCCCTAGATTTACCAGGAAAAGACCTATGGATGGCAGTAGCGTCTGCTGGATGGGATCTCAACGAGGAGCTCAAGAAACAACCTGCGAAAGAAGAGGCGCGTGAAATGATAGCCGCATTATTACAAGACAAATTGTTGCGCGATGCCTTTAACGAAGAGTATCCACTTTTGCTTGATAAAGTAGCTTAGGCTATGCCCATCAGTACCCAAGGACTGATACTGGTGGGCATAGCTTTTCGGGGGCGTTATTGCCCAAGTGCAAGTCGTTGATTGATTTGGTCTAAAAGATCGAGCTCACCTGACTCGATGCCCACATATTGCCAAATCGCCAGATCCATGTGTGAGTACCATTTCGGGATGCGTGCTTTTATAGAATATTGAGCTGAATAAGTAGGGATCTGGATAAGAGTCAGTCCCAGAGGGATAAAAATTGATCCATTTTCAGCGCTACCAACTCCCGGCAGCTGTATTACGCTTGACAGG
>CAXUIG010000384.1:0-4919 GCA_964250845.1 uncultured bacterium
CAAAGATATTTATGTATACTTAATTTTTTTTACAACTCATTTAGGACTGCTATATTACCCGAATGATTTCTCATGGAAGAATGATTTTTCAAAAATGTTTGCGATGGAACGCAATGCTGTCAGTGCCATCCTTAGCGCACTTGAAGGTTCAGGAAAACCGTTTATCTTCACCAGCGGCTCATTTGTGGTTGGTGACCTATGAAGGGGTGAAGAAAACAATGTTGTTTATGACGAGGAGATGCCATTTGTTACTCCATCTTTCATGGCTGGGCGTGTTGAGATTGAAAAACTTGTGCAAGCTGCTACCAACAGCAGTATTCGCAGCATTGTCCTTCGTCCTGGCATGGTGTTTGGGCATAAGGGTGGTTGGCAAGTTCTCCACCTTCTTGAACGAGCAAGAGGATTGCAAAGTGTCCCCTACATCGGTAAGGGAGAGAACATCTGGTCTACAGTGCATATTGATGACCTTGCAGACCTCTACGTTCTTGCTTTGGAACAGGGTTCTCCCGGCTCATTATTCAATGCTGCTAGCTCAGAGGTGAGTGCCAAAGCACTGGCTGAAGCTGTAAGCCGCTCTGCTGGCTTGGGTGGCAAGACCGAGAGTTGGACGATGGAACAAGCATTGAAAGTCTGGGGACCTGTTGTTGCCAGGATTGTGGCAACGAACAGCCGAGTGGCGGCAACTATGGCGCGACAGAAACTCGGCTGGAATCCACAGGGACCTTCAATCCTTGATGATGTTGAACATGGGTCTTACCGCTCGTGAGCCCGTCTACACTCAGATAAATCAACTGAAAGTTTTTAGGAATTTGGAGCAATACACATGGATCTCCATCTGAAAGGAAAGCGTGCTCTAGTAACGGGTTCCGGCAGCGGCATTGGCGAGGCGATTGCCAAAGGGTTGGCTAAAGAGGGTGCTGCAGTTGTCGTGCAAGGCCGAAATGAAAACCTGAAGTCTGTTGATAAATAATAAAGAAAAAAAATTTAATAAAAGTAAGCAATAATTGTAGTCTTATGTCAATTGAAGGTCAAAAAGTTGTAGTTGTTGGAGGGACAGCTGGCATCGGTTTAGCTGTTGCCCAAGCTGCTGCCCTGCAAGGGGCCAGTATTGTAGTCGCCTCTCGAAGTCAAAAGCGATGCGAGCAAGCCGCGTCAAAAATTGAGGGAGATGTTGAGGCATACACTGTTGATGTAACGGATGAAGATTCTATTCAGGCTTTATTCGGTCAGGTGGGAGAGTTTGACCATCTAGTAACTACCCCTGGTGACCCAATTACTTTTGGTTCCTTCTTGGATGCAGATATGGCGTTTGTTACACGCCAATTTGCTGTCAAATTCTGGGGGCAGTACCTCTGCGCGAAGTACGGGGCGAAGGGTATTAAACCCCAAGGTTCAATCACCTTCATGTCCGGCGGCGGTCCCCAGAATAAGGGAAACTCTACTTTAGCTAGCATCAACGGAGCAATAGACTCCCTTGGTAAATTATTGGCGGTTGAATTAGCTCCTATTAGAGTCAATGTAGTCAGACCAGGTTTTGTGAAAACCGACGTGTGGAATAACTTCTCCGAAGCAGAACGACTTGAGATGTATAAAACCGTTGGAGAAAAGTTGATGGTAGGGAGAGTTGGGACCCCTGAAGACATAGCGGAGACTTATCTATATTTCCTCTCCAATAGCTTTACAACTGGAGTTGCAATAGATGTCGATGGTGGCGCTTTGTGAGATACAAAAATAAATACCAAGGGTAACTTTATGTCACCAACAAGCAAGTAGATGATATCAACTGTGTAAACATGCTTGTCGATGGTGGCATTTGTTTCAACTGTAGATTAAAACTGCTCTACCCTCCACTGTAACAATAGTCAAAACCTTAGTATTACCGGATGTTTAGCCTTTTGAAGCGCTATATGGTTCAGCAATTAAAGAAGATGGGTGCCACTTATAAGGCCATTCGGGAGGCAACAGGGGTAAGCGAGAGAACAATATAGAGTATTCCAAGGAAAAAATGATCCAAAGAATTGGTATACTCAGAGAATAAGCAGTGTGCCGTACACTTTCTGTCTCCAAAATCTCTCATCAAACTAACCGACACCCTAAAGTCGTTGTATATAAAAGCATAAAAACTCTATGGGAGCGATCGCCGACAATTTATGGCGGAGGTAGTTAAAGAATTGGGACGAGGAGGAGCAACAATCGCAGAGCGGGAACAAAAAACGGATTTTTAGCGGAGGGAAACTATGAATGAGAATAAAATCAAGCCATCCTCCTTACCTTCTCAGGGAGTACCGGCTAATCAATCAGTCAATTTAGATGCGTCAACTGAGCAACCAGACAACCACCACATCGAGAACCTATGGGAAGTATTGACTATTCTGCGCATGTCCAACAAGACTATGAAAGGCACCTCTAAGAGAGGAAACAAGAACAAATGGGGCTATAAAAACTTCTTAGAAAGACAAAGCATAGTTAAAAAACTTTTATCTTATAAGAAAGAGACTTTGGAGTGTGCTAAAGTAGAGGTAGAACGTCAAATTGAGGATGGCCGCATTGTCGTGCCAATCCTAGCTGGCTTTGGAGTGGTTTTAGGTTACTTCGTTACTGGTACTTGGGTGCAGCTGTTCATCTTAGCTTATTTCACACTATTAGGAATCTTTATTTACATTGAGGTAAGTAAAGCATACCTTGCTTTATCTTTGCTAAAGCAAGCTTTGGTACTGAATCACAGTTGTTCGGTAAACAGTAAGGAATAAACACCGTAAATTTATCTACGGTAGTATATACTACCTAATAACGGGTTTATTTACTGTGTAAGAGCATGTCGCCAATGATGGGGTTCGCTAGGAGTAGAGCCCGTTGGCGAATTCAAAAATGAATGGCATCCAGCCTCAAAAATGAATTCAGCTCTGGTTTTCGAGTCCTCATCAGGTAATGAGCGCAGTCGTTGCTCGGCAGAGGTGAACTAGGTCGGACGGGAGCAACTCCACCTCAAGTCCACGTCGCCCCGCGCTCACAAAAATGGTCTCGTGCTGTAAGGCGCTCTGGTCGATTATGGTTGGTAAAAGTTGGCGTTGACCGAGCGGACTGATGCCGCCAATCACATAGCCAGTAGCCCGTTGAGCCAGAACTGGGTCGGCGATTAGTGCTTTCTTGCTGCCAACGACCACAGCTACCGCCTTTAAGTCCACTTGGGTGATCACAGGCACTATGGCAGTAACGAGTCGCCCCGGTTCCACACTAATGATTAATGTCTTAAACACGCGCTCCGGCTCGACACCGAGCGCCGCCGCCGCCTCCAATCCATAGGAGGTGGCAGAGGATTTGTGGTTGTATTCGTGCAGCGCATGCCACACACCTGCTTGCGCGACCGCCGTCGTCGCTCGGGTCACTCGTCCGCTCACCCGCCTGACCTCCTCTCAGTCGTAGTGATTGCAGAATAAGCATAACCGAGGTGTTAGGACAATACCCAAAACAATCCCTGCTTTGATACTTCCCCAGAGTCTGTTCGGGACAAAGGCGTTGTGTCCCGCTCTTCTGTTCCATCTCCTTCTTACTACCAAGTAAAAATCACTGCTCAACACAGTGGTAGTGATGGAGATGCGAGAAAGTTGGTTGATTTAGGCACAATCATTATTGCATTCCCCAACATCGGGATTAAACTTCTTGGCTGCATGCATGCCCCCACACCTAGCAGCTCTTTCTACAACCTCACTGCGGCTAATCCCAAGCTCCTTAGCAACTGCATCAATAGCAGCAGAAGCCGTTCCCGTAAGCATGAACTGCTTGCCTGTCTTCTTCTCGCTATGAATCCAATCGCTTGGCCTTTCGTAATTCACCACTGTTGCCGTTGTTATCAACATCCCTACATCTCACTAGCTTACATGATTCAAGAGCACATTATCATCGACCTACCTAATCGAAGTTGAGAGCCCCCGGTTTCTAACCGGGGGGTGAAAACGAGCAGAGGGGATTTATCCCCGCCTGTTGGGTGTTACTTCCCGCGTTGATTTTCAATATATTTTCTAATTGTATCTGTACTGACCTGACCAGTCGTTGCCACATGCCGAGGCAGGGCTCCACAACGAAGGTAGCTTCTTAAGAGAGGGAAATTCTTCCCTAAGATATCTAGAAGCTCTGCCTTTAACCCACCTAGCTTTTCGAAGCAGCAGATTCGTGAGTGGGAGCATTGATGAACATATGTACGTGCAAAAAGCATCACTTCGAGCGCAATTAACTGCCACCCATGTTCAGATACCAGATCAAAAATAATATTTTGCATTTTTTGTGCAATATCTCCAACCAAGACTGCCTTTCGACGCTTTGGGACAAAGACAAAATGATAGTTGCTCGACGATACTGAATTCTCTGTCCTGCGGTATTCGTAATCTTGTGCTGAAACTAGCGCCATTTCTTCCTTGACTGTTGACAACTCCCGCCTTAACAACGATAATTGTGTCAACCAGGAGGTGATGTCAAGTGAGTGAAACCTATGGGGCTCAACTGATTGTAATTAATTTGCCATCTTTTGAAACAGAGGTACTGAAGTTTATCTGTCAGCGTTCTAATAGTTTGTACAATCAGGCGATTTATTTCGTGCGACGTAATCACGAAATGACTCATCCAGGATTGTTGCCCAACATTCCTTACAGTGTCTTATGTGCTGAACTAAAAGACCTATGGAATTACTCCATGCTGTGTGCTCAAGCCGCACAGCAGACTCTTAAGTCAGTGCATGAAGCAATGGAAAGTTACAAAGGCTTGATGTCTCTTTGGTTTACTGGGGGCTTAGAAGTAAAGCCTAGAGAGCCTTCGTACCGGGAGCGTGGTGGGTTATTTCCGGTAACATACCCAGCGGCGGCTTGCACTTTCTATAGCAATCCTAAATCATTTGTAAAAAGTTAAGATTATTGGTATAATGAAGA
>CAXUIG010000385.1:0-4914 GCA_964250845.1 uncultured bacterium
AAAGATATTTATGTATACTTAATTTTTTTACAACTCATTTAGGACTGCTATAGGTGCCTTAATATCAATGCTGTCAGTGACCCAGCGACTTAGAAAAAAACGTTTCAATGCCAGTGAAATTGATGCTGTTAAGACAGCTGTCGCAGCATTCAAGAACGTAAGGTAAGCACCACACAAAAGTACAAGCCGAAAAACGCTAGGTATCAATTCTAAGTTTTGAACACGTCTGAGCTGGGAATGCAGTCGGGGAACTACGTATAACACACCCGTAGTTAGTTGAACATTTAACCCCATTAGTACCCCTGCTGTAATTAAAATTGTGTAAACTGTAGAAGCGCCATTACTAATCAGCATCCAAAGCAGAATTGGTGTAACAACTGTCATCGACACCGCTGCCAAATAAATCCGCAATTGCAACGCAGTATTAATTAATTGACCAAAGCGGTATTGATCTTGCCATACCTTGCCACCGATAGTTATGAGGCCAATGCTAATGCCACTATCTGCTAACACGTTCATTGTTCCTTGCATCGTACTGGCAATAGTGTAATAAGCGTACTGCTGTTGACTCAGCGTACGAACCAGCAAAATGCCACTTGCAAATCCCAATGCTTGAATGACTAGTTGTACTGAAACAAATTTACTTAAAATATTGCCCCAGTAAATGGCTTTAGGAGAAATAATTGGCATCAGGGAAGTCTAAACCTTTTCTTTGCGTTTAAAGAATCTTAGATTGTCTAGCCAGTTTGTCTGCTAGGAGGAATGGGCTTCCTAAAACTTGATTCCTCCTACTATTTATCCTTGTGATGGTAGTAGCTGTGAGGCTCGTTTTCAGTAAGAACGCCGTTGACAACGATCCCTAGAATATTTTGACCAGATTGATCGAGATATTCCTTGGCAAACTTAGAGTTGATTGCGTCTGCTAGGCCGGGCCGAGTCACGATCAGCACGCCATCAGCTATCTTACCTAGAATGGGCGCATCCGCTGCAATAGCTAAGGGAGGTGTGTCAATAAACACATAATCATATTTGTTTTTGCATTGTTCAATCAAGGCAGCCATGCTTCTAGAATCAAGGAGGACAGGTGGATTGGAAGTAGAAGTTCCAGCAGTCAGGATATCCAGATTCTTCATAACTTTTTGGATGACAGTTCCGCTGAGATCAAACTGCCCCGCGATAACATTCATCAAGCCCACTTCATTAGGAATTTGCCATATCTGATGTTGTGAGGGACGAACCATATCGGCATCAATGATTAAGACACTGTAACCCAATTGAGCCGTTATTGCCGCCAAGTTGGCACAGGTAGTAGATTTACCCTCTTTGGGAACAGAACTCGTCACCACGATTACTTTCAAGGCATTATCTGAACGCAAAAACTTCAGATTTACTTGAAGCCTTCGATAACTTTCACTAATGGACGAACGGGGACTCTCGATAACAGGAAGCGCCAATCTCCTCGACTCTGAGATTTGACCAACAGAGTCCACGGATCTAGATGTTTTACCAAAGACAGGAATCGTACCGAGCAGTGAGTATTCGAAAAGCTCTCGCGCTTCTTTGACTGTTTTGATTTTTTTGTCTCGAACTTCGAAAACGTAGACAATAGCTGCGGCGAGCAAAATCCCTGCCAGGCTTCCTGCAACCATTGCTGAATTTTTATTGGGAGCAATCGGCTCTGTCGGAACCTGTGCAGCTTCAATAATCCGAACGTTACCTACCGTTTGATTTTCTTTAACCTTGATTTATTGAAGGTTTTTCAAAAGCGTTTCATACGTAGCTTGGGCTGCTGACAGATCTCGCTGTTGCTCTCGCTGTTGCTGTTCCAAACTGGGTAAAATAGCTGCCTTTTGTTGATAGAAAGTCTGCTGCTTAGATAAAGTAGCCATCTGGGTGACTAAACCTCTGCGGTTTACTTCTGACTTAATCAAGTCAGCCATGAGTTCTTCATTAATTCTTCCAAACTGCAACTTGCCAATAGACTCTAGATTCTGATCTTGTAAAAACTCTGCAATCTGATTTTGTAGTAGAGTCTTTAGCTGCACTTCTTTATCTTTGAGTCCAACGAGAACAGGGTTTGATTCCTGGTAACGGGATTGTGCATCTGCTAGCTTACGTTCTACCTCTTGTAAGTCTGCAAGCACTCCCTGCACAGTAGGAGACTGGCTAATAGAACTCAAAGCCATAGCTTGCTGGGAACTCAGCCCCAGTTGGCTCTGGAGGGCTGTGGAGCGGGAGTTTAGATCCGCAATTTGAGTTTCAACTGAGTCAATTTGAGTTTTGATTCTCTCAATATTTGCTGCTATTGACGCTTGTGTCTGGCTAAAATCTGTAATTCTATATTTTTCCTTAAAGCTACTGATAGCTGCATCTGCACGATTCACATCTGCTTTGACCATAGGTAACTGGCCAGTTATAAAATTACCAGCTGAAATTGCTGCAGCACGATCAATTAATATATTGTTACTGACATAGGCGTTTATGAGTTGGTTGACTACTAAAGCAGCTAATTTGGGCTCCTTGCTTCTATAGGCAACCTGAATGATATCTGTTCCCTCAATATGTTTTATTTCAAGCCCTTGCTGTAACTCCTCCAGGTTTAGAGGTTTCACATAAGAATTGTTTTTGTTGATTAGGTCTAGGGTCTTTTGCAAAACAGGAATAGAAAGAATGACTCGTGACTCTGTGGCCTCATCCTGCAACCTGTCGTTTTGGAAATTCACCTTCTCTGGTGAATCCAAACCAATGAGTAAAGAGGTTTGGTCCTGCTTAAAAAGTAGTTGTCCCTGAGCTTTATAAATGGGGGCTTTGGAGTACGTATACATAAATACGGACACGACTATAGAACCAAAGACAGCTACCGCAGGGCGCCAACGCCGTTTGAAAATACACCAATAGTTATGAAAGTCTGAGATAATGTCGCGATTACGCCCTCCTTCGTTGTATTTGTCTACTTTGTCTTTATTTTCCCTAGAATTCATAAATTTTAATAAAAAACAGAATGCACCAAGAAAAATATCTAAGCTAGCGAATAAATCTATACTACTACATCACATGTTATACACTTTATTATTCACGTGCAACAGTGTTTATCTTAGATAATGAGGTTTGTAGCAGTGAAGACTTGGAGATAATGCTAGCGATGCTCAATACTTTTGATAAGCTCTTTCTTTGCTACCGTTTAAATTTTGAGCTGGTCGCTTACGATGATTCTAATAGGTAACTACCAATGAGCGACTAGTTGAATTGCGACTTAAAGTTTTATACATCAAGTTAAAATGCCAAAAAGCAACTGGGATTTTACAATCCCTTCATTGGACTAACTAATCGTCGGAGCCTGGAAGAGGGTAGCCAGAGGCCGAGTTTTGCCAAATATCTTCTCGATTCGAGCAAACAGGCGCTTGTCGCCTTCTCCCTTGGGCTGTACCTGTGACTTGCTGGATAAAAAGCTCATATCTTTTACTCGCTATAGCAATCCTAATTTAGTAGTGAAAAATGACTCTTGGATAGGTTTATTGATACTATTACAGTGGGTTCGTTACCTAGATTGCGAATGGAATTTTAAAATTCATCCGACTTGTGCATACCTGATGGTGGAGAACCTCCAAGCGTTGCAGCATCAACACTGATACTTCCCGCATCGGGTTGGTCGCACAACCCCACCAGGTTTTGCTCCAACTGAGCCAAGACTTTCTCCTGCTCCCATTGAGCAATGGCAAACATGCGCGCTGCCTCACCCAATTGAGTACATACCTCTGGGTTGGTTGCTAAATCTACAATTGCCTGCGCTAAGGCTGTCACATCTCCCGGCGCCACCACAATTCCGCACTGTTGCACCACTTGAGCGATTTGAGTCCCACCTTCAGCCGTCGCGATCACCGGTCGCCCAGAAGCATACATACCTTGCAACTTCGAGGGCATCACCATGTCTGCGGCATTAGCCAGCTGGGGCAGCAGGTGAACATTGGCCAGATTCAGTAACGCATTCAACCGTTCCATCGGTTGTAACTCTAAGAACCGCACATTTGGCATTGCTTGAGCTAACTTAATTAGCCGGTGTTTGGCTGGGCCATCCCCACACAGAACAAATAGAATCTGTGGCTGGTCTGCTTGAACAAGTTGTGCTGCTTGGAGCAAAATCTCTAGTCCCTGCTTTAACGCCATGCTGCCGGAATACAGGGCAACAAAAGTATCTGGCATCAGCTCCAATTGTGCTTGCAGCGGGTTCGAGCCTGGTAATGGGTAAATCGTGTTTGTATCCACCCAGTTAGGAAAATACACACATTTGTTGGCATCCACTCCCTTGGTCTTCAGTCGCTTGAGCATCTGCTGCGAAATCGTAGATACCCGGTCAAACCGCCGCATTAGCCACCGCTCTAGTGCCATGACTAGTGTTCGAATCAATCCCGAAGACGGTAACAACTCCAGCTCAAATCCGGTATCGATTTCAAAATCCTGAATGTGTAGCCATGACTGAGCACCACTCAAACCACTTGCCCACAACGCTCCGACTACACAGAAAAAAGCTGGTTCCACTACCAACACCACATCCGTCTGCCAAAATAGCGCCTGCCACAAAATCACCGGTAGACTACTAATCGCGAAAGAACCTAAATGTAACAGCCGTTTCAGTCCTGATGGGTGCTGGCACACCCACAATGGGCATCGCCACACCTTAACCCCATTTAACTCCATACTCTGGTAGCGCCATGAGCAATAGCCTGCTCCTACTTGCCAGGCTGGATAGTAAGGTGGTGCTGTGACTACACGCACTGAGTGTCCCTGAGCGCTGAGCCACTGTGCCATTTCTCCGGTGTATTTGCCTACTCCTGTAAGTTCCGGACTATAGTTGATGCCGTAGAGCGCGAGGTATCCGTTCAGAGGGGGTCAGGAAGCCAGTATTATTTGGTGTTG
>CAXUIG010000386.1:0-4810 GCA_964250845.1 uncultured bacterium
TATACTCGTATAGCAAGCTTTGCGCTCGCTCGCCTTTAGTCTAAACTCCAGTCATATTGTTTGGATGACTAATATTAACCACCCGGAACTACTACCAGGGAAAACAGCAGCGTAGTAACATTGAGGCACTTCCACAAACTTGCCAGAGTCAAAGATCCATTCGATCTTATGAGTAGGAGTCTCAGACGGGGACAAAAGTTGCAAACGCAAATTCAACGGATACTTCAAAGTGCGCTCTCTATTTTTTCCATCATCTCGTTTTAGTTTTATCTCCCATATTTGCCCCAGTGGGTTCTGAATAGACGATTCGAGACGCAAATTCTCAAATCTTTTAGCCCTCCAACGGTATGATCAGGCTGGGGTTGGTTCAATTGGCTCCCAAATCAGGGAGCTGAAGGAGGGCAGAATTGCTGTAACTACCATGATTCCTGCATTTAAGGTTGAAGAGTTAGGGGGAAAGAAAAAATCGTCAAAGTTTCAGTCCCGAAGACGTGATTCATTGAATCTATTTCCCCTGACCAAAATTATAACTGCTCACAGTGGCAGTAGACAAGCTCAAATTTTATACCTAGCTATTGCATCTGACAAATGCTCTACAGTGTGCTCTAGCACGGTCTCTGGAGATGGCACCACAGAACGAGCCCGAGCAATTTTCGGCAAGCTCACCAGAGCAAGTGGCGTGTTAAGCGCTTGGCTTGACCTGATCTTTGAAGAGCATAAGAGCCGAGAACACTGGCACCTTTGTCGCTGGGATGATCATAGTAGCACCAGTTTTTGGATTGCGACCTTCACGAGGAGTGACGTTCCCTGCTCTCAAAAGAACCGAAACCGACTAACGTTACCTTGTCGCCAGATGAAACGGGAGCATCCCACTTTTGCAAAAATACGCCGTAACGGCAAGATAGAGGAGTAGATTAGCGAAACCCTATGACTCCTGAAGAAGTCCAGCGCCTGCAAGCTTGCACTCAAGAAATTGCCCAAATTCTCTATCGCCACACTCCGTCATCCGAGTTGGTTAGTCTCGAAAGCATTGAAAAGAGTGTACGTCGCCAAATGCTAGAGCATGTCAGCCCGGAAATTGCCCTTTTTTTGTCCAAGCAGCCACAGGTACAGACACTGGCAGAATCCGGACGATAACTAGCTGTGTCGGTCAACTCCCTATCAGTGAAAAACAAGCCGAGAAACTAGGCGTGCGATCGCACACCCGTTTAAGCCCCTTGCTGGAGAAATGCTGCCTGCGGTTGAGTGCTAACGAATCGTTCCAGGATGCCGAGAAAGACATAGAAGCCCTAACCGGGGTGAAAGTGGGGCACACGACTCAGCAACGTCTGGTACAGCGTCAGACGTTTGAGTTGCCGGATGCAAAGCAAGGCGTTACTGAAGTGAGTGTGGATGGGGGAAAAGTGCGGCTACGGGGAGTGAAAGCGGGGGAGAGTCCATGGCGGGACTATAAGGCAGTGCGCTTGGAGGGCATCTATTATGGTGCGTTTTTCCATGACAACCAAGCCTTGATTGATTACGTCAATAGCCAACGTCTGATCTCACCACTCATATCAAGTCGGCTGGAATGGCCATAGTATGATGGATAGGGCCGTCTCCCGCCTGTGTGTTGCCGTATGCCCAAACGGATTACGATAGCCCCTCACCTAAGCCTGGACGAACTGGAAAACCGTTATCGTCAGGCTAAAGAACCCGTCCAACGTTCCCACTACCAAATCATCTGGCTACTGGCTTCTGGCAGACCCACGGAAGAAGTGGCAGCTATCACCAGTTACAGCCGGAAAAAGGATTTACGAAATAGTCTGGGGTTATAACCGCGTGGGACCAGAAACCTTGGGAGACGGACGGCCTTCAGTTCCCTGGCCCGAAGCCGAAGCTGGATGATGTACAACAAGCCAATCTGCTGCAGGCGTTAAGGGGACCTGCTCCCGATGGGGGACTATGGAATGGACGCTTCATTGGCCGATTATCTGAGCGAGTTAATTGGGCAAACAGTCAGCCGTCAACAAGGGTGGGAATATCTGAGGCAGATGCGGTTACGGCTACGAGTCCCCCGACCAGAGCATCAAGAGGCTGACCCCGATGAGCAAGAAGCCTGGAAAAAAAAACTGGTGACGGTGGTAGAGCGAGTTCAGAACGAGCACGCCATAGCCGACGTCGAGGTTTGGTGTGAGGATGAACACCGCATCGGACTACAACCAGTGAGCCGTCGGATTTGGGTGGAAGAGGGGTCTCAACCCTTCGCCATAGTTAACTGGAAACGAGAGTGGCTGTGGCTATATGCCTTTGTCCAACCGCAGACAGGGGAGACTTATTGGTGGATTCTGCCCTATGTCAATACTAAGTTATTCAGTCGGGTACTGAAGGATTTTGCTCAGCATTTTGGGGTGGGTAAGAGCAAGCGCATTATCCTGACGTTAGACCAAGCTGGGTGGCACCTGAGTGACCAGTTGGAGGTGCCCGAAGGGATTCACCTGGTACCTCTGCCGCCATATTCCCCAGAATTGCAACCGGCTGAACGCTTGTGGCCATTGGTTAATGAGCCGTTAGCTAATGAGGCTTTTAATACAATAGTCGAGGTAGAAGAATTAGTCTATCAGCGTTGCCGTCGTTTACTTAAGCAGCAGCAGTTGATCCAAGGTTTGACCTTCTATCACTGGTGGCCTGAGGTTGAGGCAGCAGCTTAATTATGGGTATTTAACCCGACTTGAGATCACATGTCTGGGAGATGGGCATGATGGAGTATGGAATTTAATTAGGGAATTCGGGGATGCCGAACAGCGATGGGAAATTCTCGATTGGTATCACCTCAAAGAAAACCTTTATAAGGTAGGCGGTTCACTCAAACGCTTGGCTCAAGCCGAAAAATTGTTGTGGCACGGCCAGGTAGAGGCAGCCAAAGCGTTATTTGCTGATTGCTGCCGTAAACAAGCTAAGAATTTCTGTGCCTATCTAGATAAGCATCACCAGCGGATTGTAAATTATGCCTACTATCAAGCAGAACAGCTATGTTCGATTGGTTCCGGTGCAGTGGAGTCAGCAGTCAAGCAGATTGACCGCAGACTGAAAATTTCAGGAGCGCAGTGGAAACCTGAAACTGTCAATCAGATGTTGCACTTGCGCTGTGCTTATCTCAATGGTCTACTGGCTGTCTGAGTGTTTTGACAAAAGTGGGATGTTCCCGATGAAACCGCTTCGACGATGGTATCAACAGTGGCACTGAGAATGGCATCAACTTCTTTTTGGGTGACTTGAACTCTTCTAGATATGACCGCAATCAGTTCAGCTTTGTTCATAGAACAATCAGGCTCAAGGACACTACTGGAGAACGATTTTAGCCTATTGTTAGTTGTAAGCTCGGCAGTCACCAAACTTTCAAAGGTATGACTCGTCAGATGATGCCAACTTTAACCGCTCTCGCAGCAGCGTGTACCGCTGTTGGTCTTTCACCATCCTTACTGCCAAACCAATCGCCTTTTTAGGCCCAACTAAAATAGCCAACTGCTTGGCTCTGGTCAAGCCAGTGTAAAGTAGGTTTCGCGATAACATCATATAATGTTGCATGTAGAGCGGCAGAACCACCACAGGATATTCAGAGCCCTGTGCTTTATGCACAGTAACCGACCATGCTAGAGTAATTTCATTCATGTCGGCATAGTCATAGTTAACCAGCCGCTCAGCAAATTGCACAGTAACTTCCTGTTCCTCTAAGTCGATAGCAGCAATTACACCCATGTCCCCGTTAAAAATTTCTCGGTTGTGATCATTTTTTTGCTGAATAACGCGATCGCCAACACGCAGAATCAAACCGCCTCTAACAATCTCAGCCTTACCAGGATTAGGCGGATTAATCAGTTCTTGCAAAACTGTGTTGAGGTTACGAGTGCCAACGATGCCCCGCGTCATCGGACACAGAACCTGCAAATCCCGCGCCGGATCGAACCCCCATTTTGGGATGAAATCAGCAATCAGCTCCTGAATCGCCTGGATTCCATGCTCTGGTTCCGGTGCGTCCCACCACAAGCAGTCAGTGCGTGGAGTCCCAGAGACTGATTCCAGCACCGGATACTCTCCCTGATTTATGCGGTGGGCATTGCTGATGATCATGCTGCTAGCCGCTTGGCGGAAGACTTGCGTCAGGCGTACCACCGGCACTCGCTCAGATGAAATCAAGTCGCGCAGGACATTCCCTGGCCCCACGGACGGAAGTTGATCAATGTCTCCGACCAGGAGCAACTGTGTGTTCAAGGCAACAGCCTTCAGGAGCGAGTGACCCAAGAACAGATCAATCATCGATGCTTCATCCACGACAATTGCAGTAGCTGGGATAGGATTGTCATTGTTCCGTTGAAAACTCATTGACCGAGGGTCGAATTCTAGCAGCCGGTGGATGGTTTTTGCTTCCCGACCCGTCATTTCAGATAGACGTTGAGCCGCTCGTCCAGTGGGAGATGCCAGGGCAATTGATTTCCCCATCGCTTTCCACAGTGCGACAATAGTACGTGTACAAAACGTTTTTCCAGTTCCAGTGCCTCCGGTAAGTATTAATACTCGTTGACTTGCTGCCATCTCAACTGCTTGCCGTTGCTGAGGAGATAGCTGCATGGCGGTAGCAGCGGTG
Organism: uncultured bacterium; assembly: GCA_964250845.1. Taxonomy (GTDB): domain Bacteria; phylum Cyanobacteriota; class Cyanobacteriia; order Cyanobacteriales; family Chroococcidiopsidaceae; genus CAXUIG01. The sequence continues at coordinate 4,622 of CAXUIG010000386.1, forward strand.
TAGCGGTCAATCCAGTTGCTGACTCTGGCGGAGTCTACTGTAATTTTAGCACTCAATAGCTCAGATATCTCAATAGCCAACTTCTGTTCGCTTTGGAAGAAAGATGGCTGATAACAGATAGATTGATGTTCTGGATGACTGGAGTTTAGACTAAAGGCGAGCGAGCGCAAAGCTTGCTATACGAGTATA
>CAXUIG010000387.1:0-4779 GCA_964250845.1 uncultured bacterium
TCGCCTTTCCCCAACGGCTGTTCTCAAAGTGTTACCTGCTTTTGATCCATGCCGCGATTCGAGGGTCAGTTTCGGATCGCTGACCATACCCAGATCGACCGGGTGATTTTTGGCAATCTCATAGGCATTTAGATCAATGTGAATGACCTTTGCATTTGGCGCAAAGATATTGCCCAGTTCAGGGAATACCTCGGGCAAGACGTAGGTTCCACAAATTAAGTTGACATCTCCCTTAGATGTGATGGGCAGGCTTTGATAGCCAAACATATGCCCCGTAGCACCCTGATACAGGGGATGTGTTTGGCTGATGTTCAACTCGCCAGCATCCGCTTCCCACACTTCTGCACCCAAAATTTCAGCAACGCGGGTCAGCTGATCCTGAGCGCCAGAAAAAGCCACCCCATCTCCGACAAAAATCATTGGCTTTTGAGCAGATGCCAACATGGCTGTGGCAGTTTTGAGAGACTCTTCATCTGGCACAACTTTGGTGGATGGGAACGAGGTTGGTCTCACTTCCTCAACTATGGGGGCATCCAAAATATCCACTGGTAGGCAAACATACACAGGCCCCATCGGAGGAGTGGCAGCGATCTTGATTGCCCGGCGCAAAACCCGGAGCAGTGAGGATGGCTCCATCACCATCGTTGACCACTTGGTAACTGGTGCCGCCAAAGCCACCAGGTCTCCCGCCATCTGCGCGTCCATCGCCTGATACTTGATTCCGGCGTCTCCACCGATGACCACCAGGGGCGAGTGACCCCGCTTTGCCTGGTAAAGTGCCCCGATCGCATTTCCCAAACCAGGGGTACTGTGAATTTGCACCAAAGCAGGCTTTTGAGTTGCGCGAGCATAACCATCTGCTGCCATCACAGCGATGGATTCTTGCAATGTCAGAATGTACTTAAGGTCGGGGTAATCCCAGAGGGCGTCCAGAAATCCCTCTTCTGATGTACCGGGATTGCCAAAGATGTAATGGATGCCATCTGCCAGAAATTGCTCAAGAATTGCATAGCGCCCAGTTTTGTTAGTCATAGCTTCTGCTGTTTTTAAGATTAACTATTTTCACAGCAGTGATAGTCCAAATTCTCAAGATGGGGATAGAAGGCTGGTTACTGATATGAGTCACTAACCAGTCTTCACAGCTTGAGGAAAGGTCTACCACCCGTAGCGCTTGAGTCCTTTGTCTAGGACTTCCACTAACTTCTCACCAGTCGTATAAGAGTCTGGCGTAGATCGGCCCGTGACAAACGGATAGTCAACAATCACTGAGATTGCATGCCCGACATTGCCGTGGTATCCCCCCTCAGGACCAGTCGCATCACGGAGGATATACTCCAAGGGATAGGGGGGTGGTCCCATGTTCAGGTCAGTGCCCATGAATCCGGTGCCATCCAGGTAATCATATTCTTTGCAATGACCAGTGACGTTCTTGCCCCAGATAATACTCTTGCGATCGCCAAGGTCGCGTGCAAAGGCAAGACAGGTAACACCGTAACATTCTGCTGCAACCGGCTTACCCATTTTGTAAAAGCTGAGGATGAGATCGTGGACTCTATGGTTATTGGCCAAATCGATGATAGGACCACTGCCTCCCACTATCAGGATAGAATCGTATCCAACCAAATCCTTCTGCACTTCGTCGAGCTTTTTGTAGTAAGCCTCCATTTCCCGAAGGAATTTTGGAGAACTCCAGTAAGGTCTATCCGGCATCCAATCTTTGAGATTTTTTGGGTTTTTTAGACGTGGGTTGCTCGGATCGTCTAGCTTCTTGACCTTGTCAGCCATCTCTTGTGAAACGACTGGCTTGCCCAAAGGGGGGTCAACGAATGTAGCGTCCATACTAGTCGTAAGTGCTACTGGCCTTTTTCCAGTTGGGGTTACAAAGTCAACCTGGTACCCAGCCGCGTCGAAAGTTTCCAGGGGGCCGACTAGTTCCTCACCCCAGTAACCCCACTCGGATAGCACAATTAAAATCTTTGTCATTGGATTATATCCTTCTCCTAAAAAACTGCTCAATGCGAACTCAATCAGCGTGGGAAATTTAACTGTGCCGTTTCCTCCTAAGAGAGCAGCGGCAATCCTTGTGACTGAACGGTAATTTCGTGGGCGATCGCATCGATAAATGCGTCAACATCATGTCCTGATCGGCCTGTAACTAAGTCACCATCGACAACAATATTCGAGGGGGATGGAACGTAAACAGCACCTGCATTAGCAATATCTGCAAGCACCACTTCGTGACAAATAACCTTTCGCCCTTTGAGTAACTCCGGCATTGGTGTCAGAAGCCATAGCCCGTGGCAGAGAAGACCTTTGATGATTTTGGGATTCGCCATCGCCTTGGCGAAAAATTGAACCGCTGGCGCAGTCCGAGTTTGCTCTGGACTGATTGGCTGCCCCTTTGGAGGTTCGAATGCGCGCAGACGAACACTTGTGTAGTTAGCGGCCATAATTACCGCAGCGTAGTCATTAATGTCCACATTCTGAAAGTCGATGTTCACGTCCAAGTATTGGAGCGACTTTCCGACTGCATCTACATCACTGACAAAGCGAGTACTTTTATTTCCCCACAGCCGAGACATTAAATGCACAGTTGCCCCAAGTTCCGGAAAGCGTTGCTGATAAGCCGCAAATTCCTCAGGAATAAACTCAGTCTCAACTAAAACGGCAATTTTTTTTCCTGACAGTGCCCCGGTTGCCATATTTCTCTCCTATTTTTTCGAGGGGGTAAATTCCACAATGATTTCTGCCTGTGAACCGAGTTGAAATTCTTGCTCTCCCAGTTCGAGCCGAAAGTTATCGCGGTCTAATGTTGTACGTTCGCTACCATCAATACTGACTCGGCTCACTTCAAGGCTATTGGCATTGACAAAGTCAGGTAACACATTGATTGAGCGCTGCCGACAATTTTTATCAGGCTTGAAGTAAAGGCAGAAGGGTTTCTTCGTGACATAGCAACTGATATAAATGTGAGCCAAATAATTTAGCTCGAAGGCATGGTATCCAGAGATGGAATGTCCACCTTTGTTGCCATAGCTACCTGCAGTAATTGGCATGCCACTATCGTTGACTCGGAAGAAGATGCCCTTGTTGTCCAGGTCAAGAAAGAATAAATTCCAGAATGACGCTGTCTCGCGTGCAAGCTGTAAATAATCTTTCTTTTGGTCTTCATCCTCATTGGAACAGCCACAGAGAATCAGGTAAGCAAGGATAGCCTGTTCCTGCTGCCAAAAGTCCTTAGTGTTGCTCCAAGGAAAATCTAGCGGCATTCCGTCCTTGGGATGACGCTCTAGTGTATCAAAAAGTCCACCCCGGATTAGGTCTATTCCAATCTCAGCCATGCTAGCCCCTAACTTATCTGCTAGCTTCATCAACTTATGTGCAAACTTGGTCGAGTCGTTTGCTTGTTGTTGATCCTCATCAGAAACTTTGTTAGCAACGAAGTAGTAGTAGTTGGCAACGCGGGTGAGGTTCCACGCAATTTTCAGGTTATGTCCGGCAACAGCACGGTCTTGCTGCCACCGCCAATTGTGATCCGGTTTCCAATCTCGGGAGAACCGCTCATTCACAAAAGGAATGTTTGGATCTGGATCGGGAAATTTATCAACAATGATGCTCGCTGTGGTGTGGAGAATTTTTTTGCAGGTATCTAGGAATTTGCTTAGATCCTCGTAGCCATGATCCGTTACAGGCAAGGGTTCTAGAGCCAGGATCAAGTTAATGAGATAAGCCGGTATATGATCTCCAATTGAATTCCAGTTCTTCCTGGACTGGTTGTGAGCGAGAGCATCACTGTCCCAAGTGTTCGTTACATAATCAAGGTGCGAGAAATAATCGCCGTACGCATTTTCCCCATACTCGGATTTAGGATCGACAAAGAAGTCATTGAAGGTGCGAACAGTCCGCTTGATATCATCCAGCACTTCCCAATCTAAGGTGATCCGATAGTATTGAGCCAATCCAGCTAACGCATAAATTTGCTCATAGAGTGGGATCGTGTCTTTGTCGTCATCGTTTAAGGAGCGCACATACATTTGATAACTGTACTCAGTCTTGCGCTTGGCAGCAGCCCAAAAACAATGTTTGCCATCATGAGTTAAGCTGCGGAAAGTCTCACGTTGATAGTTAACTCCCGCCCGAGCAGCTGAAAGATAACGTTCGCATCCAGTCAGCAAGTAAGCTGAGGAGAGGCCATAGATCAGCCTTGATAGCGTCGCACACTCCTGAATGGTGTCATCTGTTGGTAAACCAATGATGTTTAAGTTGGTTCGGTAAAGAGCGAAGTCATCAATCTCATAGCTTTGTTTATTAGGGAACAAAAAGCCCAACCAAGTATCTGCCAAGCGGCTAATTTGCGTCAGCCACCAGTGTGAATCCTCGACAAGGTACTCCCCATTAGATGTCTGTAGTAAGTTAACAGTGCGAGCATCAATGCGCTGCTTGCCATCGTTATCTTGGTACACACCTTCTAGCACCACATGGTTATCGGGCTGAATGTACTTCCTCACTAACTGCGACGGTTCTGAACCATTAAAGCCTTGGGGAGTCGGTACTCGATCCCGGTTTACCTCGTCCAAATTTTGGATTAATTTAAATTGGGTTTCCTTACCAACAGAGATCCAAAATTCGTCACCACTACGGCATTTAATGCTAAATGACCCTTCCTCTTCTCTAACTTGAGTGACGGTGCCCATTAGCGTCGTGCTCAGAGTAAATCGCTTCATGCCTGTCTTCCTTCAGTACAAAATGAATTTCACTCGCATGCATTAACTGCAGCTT
>CAXUIG010000388.1:0-4778 GCA_964250845.1 uncultured bacterium
AGAGCACGTTTTATTATCACATGTTGCCGCTCATTAAGATGCGTTTGCCCTAGTTTGTAAGGCGCTCAAGAAGACATCAACACTCTGAGCACCGACGATAGTTTCAAAGCCAATTTTGATGTTCGGTACACTACGAATCTTGCGGCTCACTGCCTGCTGCTCCAGGGCTTTGACTTCCTTCACCCCTTGCGTTGAAGTTAAGAAGACTTTCACAACATCAGCATCTAGCCCAACTTCAGCCGCAAGCTTGGCGAGAGTTTCGCTCTGGGTAATATCCTGTCCTTCACTAAAGTAAGCCTTTAAAATTCGTTCAACCATCTCGGTTGCCTTACCTTCTTGATCAGCCAACCAGGTCAGACGATGCGCCTTGAAGGTGTTTGGCGTGACCTGCATCAAGTCATAGCGAAACTCAATGCCGTCACTTGCCGTTGCCTGTACGGTTTGAGCGTCTAGGGATTGTGAATATTCCCAACTGCCAAATTTGTTGGAGCGATAAGTTTTGCGATTCATGCCTGCTTCGGGCATGGCTGGATTCAGCTCGAATGGATACCAGATGCGCTTAATCTCAATGGGAGTCTTAAGTTGTTCAATCGCTCGATTGAGTCGGGTATCGACGACCAAACACCAAGGGCAGATGAAGTCTGAGGTGATTTCGATTTTTAAGGTCACGGTTGTCTCCTGGTTCGTTCTATATGTTGGTTGTCAGTCATAAAAACCTCTACCGATTGAGTCACGCTAAATGTTTTGCTGCTGATTGCCTTGAGTTTCCACACAGTCAAACTACTATCCTCCTACTAACTCATCAATATCTTTGGAGCACCTGTAAACCAAACGCCATCAACTACCATGTGTTTAGTGATCCAACGCTTGCCATCGCGTACCAGGCTAACGCCATACCAATTTTTCATTTCATTAAACAGTGACGAGTATTGTTATATTTTTGGTTGACATAACTCTGAAGCTAGCGCTCGGAGACACCAGTAACTCTAGATATGCCCGAGTGCAACCATTTCTCACAGTTTGCTCAGAATCCAAACTGTGGCAGGTCATAGACAAAGCTTAAAAAAGACTAATGTACAACTTTTTTGTTTTAGCATTACTATGCAGGACTACCGGGCAAAAAACAACCATTAGTAGTAGATTTCACTAATTGAGTGTTCATTGTGCAACAGTGCCACCATCAACGGGGAGTGTGTGTCCAGTCACAAAGGATGCAGCATCTGAACAGAGCCACAATACAGCGTTTGCCACTTCTTCCGGCTGTCCAATCCGGCCCATTGGCACAAATCCGGCATAGGAGCCAGGATCTCCGCCTGTACCTTTTTCCAGTAGAGGGGTTTTGATTGGTCCTGGAGCGACAGCATTCACGCGAATACCTTTTTGGGCGTATTCAAGAGCGGCAGCTTTGGTCATGCCGGTCACAGCGTGCTTTGTGGCCGTGTAGATGGACCAGCCAGGATACCCGTTGAGACCAAAAATCGAACTGGTATTGACAATGGCACCACCACCGTTTTTGAGCATCTGCTCAATCTCGTATTTCATGCATAGCCACACCCCCTTGATGTTGATGTCGAGGAGGAAAGACACGTCTTCTTCAGACTGCTCAGCCAGCGGCACCTGAGTTCCGTCAAAGCCAGCGTTGTTAAAAGCGATATCTAACTGCCCGAACTCCTTTACTGCTCGCTCAACAAGTGCCGCTACGTCGGCTGCCTGAGTAACATCTGTCTTCTGAAACGTAGCCTGACCACCACTTGATTTGATAGTCTGCACCACCTCCTCACCGCGCTCGACATTACGATTACCGATAACAACGAGCGCCCCGAACTTAGCCATGGCTAATGCAGTGGCACGACCAATGCCCGAGCCACCACCTGTGACAACAGCTACTTTATCTTCAAGATTCATCAAACTATTTCCTCATTTGGTAGTTTCAAAATGACTTGGACAGAGGAGTATGCATACTAAGCTATAGTCTACGCTCGAACCTCCTCTAAAAATCAACATTGCTAGTCTAGGCCGCACCACTTTTTATTTGTTTTAGCTGCTCATCAATGACCCCGGGGAAAAGATAAAACAGTGGGATGAAAGTATAAAGGGCAATACTTAGTGTCGTGCTAATAAAGGCTAAACAAGATGCTATGAAATACAAAACTGGATATCCTAAGCTCCAAATATAAGCTTTACGGATAGTTTTTCGATGGAGCGAATTTTCACTTGATATATACCTGTGAAGAACGTAAAGCCAAAGGACGTTGTAAACAAGCCCAGTAAGTGAGAGCGATAGTCCAAAGAACATCACAACAGTTGAAAGCTGACCGTAACTTCCAATCAGTGCTGTAGAAAACGGGATGAATGCTACGCACATCAACAACACTAAATTTATAACGAGTGCAGCTCGGTCAACCCGTTTTAAGAAGTGGAAAAGTGCATGATGATTTAACCAAATGACACCAATGATCATAAAACTGGTAGCGTAGCTTAAAAAGTGTGGCAAGATGTGGAGCAGTTGAGTTGCTGCTTCTGAATGCGTAGCTTGGGATAGATTGGGGACTTTTATTTCGATTACCAGCAGCGTTGCGGCAAAAGCAAATACACCATCGCTGAACGCTTCAAAACGGTTCAGGCTCATTAAAGAGTAGCCTTGCTTCCTTCCATCTGCATGTAGCATTTCCAGTCCCCTCGTTAACAAGTAATGACTGTTCAACGGCAGTCAAATTGAGAGCGATCGCCAAGACGTTTCGCATGAATCTTTAGGTAATTCCCTAGTTCAAGTTGTGGCACTGGGTGGCCTTGAGCATGTGATAAGTAATGAGTAGCTGCGTCAAGGCACGATGACGCCGCCCACATCAAAATTGCGTCTTGAGATCGTTGGGAAAGTGATGTTTACTGTTGTTGCGGAAATCTTGGCTGATGGCAGAACCCTTGGAGCCAGGTTTTCTCCAGTGTTATAGCGATTCCAAGGCTTCAGTACGCTATCGAACTTTTATCCATAGAGTCAGACTAGCACAACCTGGTTAGAAAAAAAACGCTATGGTGACAGCTTATTCGGGCGCTGGCTGCTGCCGCTCAAGCTCAAATTGTGCTATGAGTTCCTCTGGCGTTAACTTGAAAGTAGACAGCAGCCAGTCAATTAGGATTAACATTCGCTGATATCTATCCCCCGGCTCTCGATGGGAGGGTGCGCTAGAGTCAGAAAACCAGTGCTGGACGGTAGATTTAGACACACCACACAAGATTCCCAGAAGTTCGTACCTCAGCGGTCCCCACACAATCTGGAAGTTTTGAGGATGCATTCTTCCCCACAGCCAGTTTGAGAAAGCCTCAACTTCTTCTTGACTCAAGTTACACCTCCAATGCTGCGGTCGTTGAATGCTTCTAGCAACTCAATATCCTGCTCAAAAGCCCAGTCCTGCTTACAAAAGGAGTAGCTATCACTAGTCGGAGCCAGCTTAATCAGATAATGGTATCCTGAAGCTTTGCAGCTAGTTTGGTTGGCCCACACACAGCCAATAATGGTACCGTGATCATGAGCCTCGACATCAGCCCAAACTACTTCATGCTTGATAGAAAACTTAGGGAAATACTGTGGACTACTAAATTCTTCTGGAGGCAAAATCTGCTGATTAGTCATAAAAAGAGGTGACAAATTTTACCTTAATTTGGGTAATAGCGCGTAGGTCTTATTGTTGAGCAAGCGTTAATTTCTCAAGTAATGGGATGAGCGCTTCGGTTAGACAATTGCATCAGTCCTTGAAGGTTTGGTAGACAGTTTCTAGCCTGCTACTTTACGCTTTCTGTTGAAGAATATCCAAGTCCTCGCCCTCCCGACCTGAGCCGTAGCTGAACTGAGAGCGATTGCCAAGTTACTGACCGGATGCCATCAGTTGTTTTCCGTCGGCATACGCTCACATCTCCTGCTCAACTGCTGGTGCTAACATTCCGGGTGGAATGGAATAGTCCCGGCGTTTGTTCTCCCGATCCGTCAGAATGCGAGGTAATTCGATCACCTCATCATAATTTACATACCAGACCCAGTTGAAGCGGCGTTCTCCAGGCAGCAGAGATTCATGCTCACCAGGGATCACATATTGCAGAATGTGCGAGTTGGGAAATTGGTAGAACACAAATCGCTCGGTAAAGAGAGCGGCAGCATCTCGATTCAGTTCGGTTTCGTTAACCAATCCCCGATTGTTAAGGGCTTGGGAAGAGCGTTCGTAAATATCTACATCCCAACCAATCGAGCGCAGCATAATTCCGGTAAACAAACCGCCGAGTGAGCCGCCGATGACAATTGCATGCTTGCCTGTAGGTTTCTTCGTCATCGAACCTTCCTTGAGTTTTTTCTCGTGACTGGGGTTATGCCGCCTCTAGTTCATTGACTGCGGTTTGCAAGGCTGTTAAAAATACATCAACAGACTGTGCACCAACGATTGTTTCAGAACCGATTTTGATGGTCGGTACGCTGCGGATGCTCCGAGTCGCTGCCTGCTGTTCTAGCTTTTTCACTTCCTCAACCCCTTCAGTCGAAGCTAGGAATGCTCTAACTTGGTCAGCATCTAGCCCAACTGCAGCAGCAAGTTTAGATAGGGTCTCGACATCGGTAATATCTTGTCCTTGTGTGAAGTAAGCATTCAGAATCCGCTCAGCTATCTGGCGTTGCTTTGCCTGACTGACTAGCCAACCAAGTCAAGCGATGAGCCTTCAGGGTATTCGGAGTTACTTTCATCAAGTCATAGCGAAATTCAATGCCGTCACCTCTAGCCGCTTGCATCGTTTGA
>CAXUIG010000389.1:0-4774 GCA_964250845.1 uncultured bacterium
TGTCACAGCTTACAGAGGGCTTAGCTTTCTAATTTTTTACATCGAACTCAGGTCATTACGGTGATGTGAAGGAATTGATGCATGAATAACGTAATTAGACAAGACCTAACTCAGTCCAAGTCAATCAAGAAGAGAGCGACTATGGCTGGACTTGCATTAAGTCTTTGCACGAACCTATTTGTACCATCGGTGTCCGCAGCAGCGGAGACAGCCCGCAGTGCCGACAACTTCGTTGATTCTATAGGTGTCAATACTCACCTGTTCTACGACGACTCCGTCTATTACCAGAAGTACAACGAAATCATCAAGCCTAAGTTGCTGGATTTGGGCGTTCGCCACATCCGTGATACTGGTACGCGCAACCTCAACGGCTATCTTGATCGGCTTAAAGAGTTAAGTACTCAAGGTATCCGAAGTACTTTGATCTTCGACCCGCGTGACAGCTCTCCTGCGGGTGCAGTCGCTTTAATCAAGGAACTTGGTGGGGGTGTGGTGGAGGCAGCTCAGGGACCGAACGAGTACGACCTTAGTGGTGATAGCAACTGGGTCAATACCTTGCGCACCTACCAGCAACAACTCTACCAAGCAATTAAAGGCGACAGCGCGACAGCTTCTCTTGCAGTAGACGGCCCGACGCTAACTTCAGAAGGAGCCTACAACTCGGTTGGTGACTTGAGCAGCTTTGTTGACTACGGCGCTATGAACAACTACTATTCGGGGAGAAATCCAGGAACCAGCGGCTGGGCGGACAACGGGTACGGGAGCCTGGCAAGGAATGTAGAGCTTGCCCATACTTACAGCGGTTCGAAGCCGGTAATTACAACCGAAACGGGCTACCACAACACGGTGAATACCACGGATGGACATAGAGGTGTTCCAGAGGACGTTGCTGGGAAATATATACCCCGGCTGTGCCTCGAACAGTTTAACTACGGTATTCCCCGGACCTTGATCTACGAGTTCATCAATACCTATAACGATCCTAATAGTCTATATCAAAACTTCGGGCTATTACGCAACGATGGATCAGAGAAGCCTGCCTTTACAGCGCTCAAGAACCTGATCAGCTTGTTAAAAGACCCAGGAGCAACCTTCACGCCGGGGGCTTTGGACTATGCCTTGAGCGGCAACACGACCGATATCCACCACACCCTGTTGCAGAAGCGTAATGGTACATTTTACCTGATTTTATGGCAAGAAGTCTCAAGTTTCGACCCAGATTATCAGCAAAATCTTAACATTTCGAGTCTTCAGGTGACGTTAACTTTGAACCAGCCAATCGAATCGGCAACCACATACTTGCCCAACAACTCAACAGCGTCGGTCAAGCTTGCCACCAAGCCGAATCAAATCAGTCTCAATGTGCCAGACTACCCTCTAGTTGTAGAACTCAAACCCCAATAACGGAAAAAGCTGGTATTCAAACTTGATTTTGTTGCCAGGAAGACTGACGATCTTGAGCAAAATCCCGGATCAGCGTCAGTCGCGACTGAATGTAGTCACTTAGGATGTGGGTTTCATTTTGATCCAGCGACGCTTTCGTTTGAATTTGCTTCAGTAACCACTGCACCAAGCTAGCATCGTCGAGCTTCAACAGGATATTCGACTGTGTCGCTTCAACTACAGACCAGAGCTGCCGCAGAATTGTGGGAGTCATAGTAGACCTCGGTTTAATTATTCCTTGAGCTTTTTTGAAGATACCCAACCAAGCAGCTAGTCAAGACATGAGGATACAAGATGACACAAGAGTTACAAACCGCTTAACAAAGCGATGGATAACTTGACCTAGTGTTCATTAAGGCATTATTTAGAAGGTGGAGTATCCCGCGAGTACAATGAAAGACAATCAATTCCATGATGAGCTCACTTTGGCGGAACAAGCAGAAGAACTGGGGAAAAGGGCAATGAAGTTAGGGTTGATTCCTAGTTTTGTGGTACGTCACTTCCCAGACAGCTGGCAATTCTATATCCCCAATGAAACTGACTCTGATCCTCTCACCCCAGAAGAGGCATACCTGCGGTTGAAAAAATTAATTGACAGCTCTGGCGTGTAGGCTTGATCTCAGAACTCGTGGCTCTAACTTAAGCATAGTACTGGTAAGGAACAGCAGTAAGGACTTATTTTAGAGATCAAGCAGTATAATCACGGGTTTCACCATGGCATCAACTGATCTGGTGATATGGCTACAAGAACGTACGGCCTTGGGGGTTCTTTCCGCAGAAGTATTGAGTGCCATTGCTCAAGTCCTTGAAGAACAAGTTGTGCCAGCGTTCCACCGCTTGGTGGCAGAAGACACGCCGCCTGAAGCCCTCTACATTCTTATTCGAGGCCAGCTAGAGGGCGAATGTAGCAGTCACAGCACAGTTGCGCCTAGCGGCTTCCTTCCAGGATCAGTTATACACCTGCAGGAACTGCTATTGGATCAACCAGCTCAGCGAACCTTGACAACCCTGAGCGAGTGTCAGCTATGGGTTATACCTGCGGCTCAATTCCGACAGTTGGTGGCTCAATATCCAGAAATTTCTCAGACGCTCTCCCGACAGTTGGCTCAAGAACTGGCTCAGGTAGCTTCCAAGCTTACCTATGAGCAGGAACGCCAAGCCGCTTTGCGTCCCTACCTTGTTCCCAAGGCTAAACGTGGAGTTGTGGGAACAAGTCGCTACGCTGTCCGTTTACGGCAACAAATAAAACAAGCTGCTGGGGACAGGCAACCACTTCTCGTGTTTGGAGAACCAGGGCTAGAAAAAGACAACATGGCTGCCCTGATCCATTTCAGTTCTCCCCAGCGGCGAGAACCGATGATTAAAATGATCTGTGGCCTCCTCCAGACGAGTGGGGCAGATCTTTTTGGCCGTGCAGGTGGCAAGCCTGGATTGCTCGAATGGCTAGGCGAAGGTACTCTGGTGCTCAACAACATCCAAGATCTCCCGGCTGAACTGGTGCCTAAAGTAGCTCAGTTACTCGAAACCGGTACTTACACTCCGGTCAGCCGTTCAGGAGAGCAGCCAGCCGAGCCCCGTCCTAATCACGCCCGCATCATCATGATTGCGGAAAAACACTTGCCCTTGGTTGAGCGCTTGGTTGGCCATTTAATTAAAGTTCCACCGCTGCGAGTGCGCAAAGCCGACATCAAAGCCCAAGTAGACTACTACGCTAGCATTTACTGCCGGTCTCAAAATCTGCCCAAACCTAAAGTCACGCCAGAAGCCCTGCGTCGTTTACAAGAATACGATTTCCCCAGCAATCTCCGGGAGTTGCAAAGCTTGGTTGAGCGGGCAATTGTGCAGTCGGCAGGGGCACCAGAGTTGACGGAAGAAGTGTTCTGGTCAACACGAGTCAAAACCAAGCGGTTTCGCTTCAATCTTCTCAATGCCTATCCTGGCTTGCGGTGGTTTCTGCGCAGTCCCTGGTGGCCAGACCGGATCAACTATGGCTTCACCTTGGTAGCTTTTGCCGTTGTTGTGGCGCTTTTATTTCTTGGCCCCCAACGTCGCACAGAAAATGTGGCATTAAACCTATTCTGGGCCTGGTGGTGGCCGTTAGTACTGTTAGGATTTCCCTTTGTGGGCCGCCTTTGGTGTGCTGTCTGCCCCTTTATGATTTATGGGGAGGTCACCCAAAAGCTTTCTCTATGGCTCTGGCCCCGGCAACTGAAGCGCTGGCCCCGCGAACAGGCTGAAAAATGGGGAGGGTGGTTCCTATTTGGGTTGTTTGTCTTGATTTTTCTGTGGGAAGAACTCTGGAATCTAGAAAATACTGCCTACCTTTCCTCCTGCCTGCTTTTGTTGATTACCGCTGGAGCCATGATTTTCTCTGCCATTTTTGAGCGTCGCTTTTGGTGTCGCTATCTGTGCCCAATTGGCGGGATGAATGGGCTGTTTGCCAAACTGTCGATGACTGAGCTACGAGCTCAACAGGGAACTTGTTCAGCGGAATGCACCACCTACCAGTGCTATAAAGGAGGTCCCCAGAAGGGAGAGGGCTTAGAGACAGGAGGCTGTCCATTGTACTCTCACCCGGCGCAGTTGGAAGATAACCGGGATTGTGTGCTGTGCATGACATGTCTTAAAGCCTGTCCTCACCGCTCAGTCGAACTAAATTTGCGCCCCCCTGGAATTGAACTATGGACCACTCATGTTAAGCGCTCCTACGAAGTGGCCCTATTACTGCTGCTGTTGGGCGGGATCTTTTTGCACCGATTGCCGGAGCTTCAAGCCTGGTTAGGGTTGAACTTGGCTCTAACACCGTTCTGGACGCACCTGGGAGTGTCGATCGCTGCCCTGACCCTTCCAGCAATGGTTCCTTTTGCTGCCTATGGTTTGATTCGGTTGCAGCAATCTGTTAAACCCCGACCTTTTGTAGAGTTGGCTTATGGGTACTTGCCACTAGTCTTAGGCGGGAGTTTGGCTCACTATTTGCGCCTGGGATTAGGGGAAGCTGGACGAATCCTGCCGGTGACTTGGGCCACTTTCGGCTACAGCGGTGAGGGATTACCGATCTTGGTCGCTCACCCAGCTGTTATTTCTTTCTTGCAGGGAACAACGCTGATTGGCTCCGTGCTTTTGACAGTGATATTAACTCAAAAAATTGCCCGTCAACCGCTACGGCTACTCCTGCCGCAACATCTCGGCGCGATCGCTCTGGGTGCCAGTCTATGGCAGATTATTGTAGGCATGTAGCGATTTGACCATACGGTTTCCCCTGACCCCTGACCCCTGACCCCCATGGCACATAGCCTAACCACCAAGATTTAAGCCATTTTTTTATTAAAGG
>CAXUIG010000390.1:0-4757 GCA_964250845.1 uncultured bacterium
TATACTCGTATAGCAAGCTTTGCGCTCGCTCGCCTTTAGTCTAAACTCCAGTTGATAATGTTTTTTAAATCAGCTGGCTCAGCAATTTTAGGCTTGCCCGTAGCGTTACAGATGAGGGAGTAGACAAGCGCGTCAGCTGTTTTCACCTCCACATATCGGGTATCCTCTCCTAGTAAGCTCTCTAGCAGCTGCTGGGAAAAGGCGATGAGGGCATTGGTGTAGGTGGTGAACAGAATTTTGGGTTCACCAACACCGCTGGCTTTTAGTGTTTCAATCAACGCACGCACTCGGCAGAGGGCAACTGTGCTTTTCCCAGTACCGGGGCCACCCTTAAGCAGCGTAGGACCGGAGGCATTTAGCGCCCAAGTGACAAATTTTTCTTGTTCTGGATTGAGTTTGAGCAAGAAGCCCAACAGTTCGCCTTCTTTAAAGCGCAACAGGTCATTGGTGCTACCCGTTACAAAGCTAGGTTGCGCTAAGACGCGGTCGAAGTTGGGAGAGGTAATGCAATCAAAAATGCGATCGCGCACCAGAGAAGGAATGTTAGCTGCCAAAAGGTCATTCAGGGTGCGGCAGGATAGTAACGTAAAAAAACCCTCCTGTGGGACTAACAATCGAGTTAGTAGTTCCTCAGTCAGCTGAACTAGCAGTAGGTTTTCAGTTTGAGATTCTCTGGTTTGGGAAGAGGGGTTAGGGATTTTCTTGGGCATCAATAAGTCTTCCAAGTCTGATAAAATTCTGACATCAAGCGAGGGGGTGTAAGCAACGAGCTTATCCCCTTTGTAAACATCTTTACGTGTATCAACGCCCAGAAGAGCAACCCAACCGTTGCCATAGGTGTAGACGATCCGGTAGTCCCCTGAGCGCAGCCGATAGACATCACCCTTGTAGCCGTGCAGCTTTTTCTTCAGATTGCCGTGGGGTTTTGGGTCAGAGCGCAAGACTTCTATTTTCTCCAATATCTGTACCATCTGCTCTTTGGGGATGGCCAAGAGTTGGTTGGTAAATGTAGGCTTGTGGATAATTTCAAAATTCATCCTTTTCCAGATTTAGTGAATTTTTTAAACGTTTGTTTAATAACATACTCAAGCAGATATTATTAGTCATAACCTAATCAGTCAAAAGTAAATTTTACGCCAAAAGTCTTCAAAGAGATATTTTAATACTGCAACATAGAGTTCAGTCGTCGTCACCGGGAGCCCATCCGTAGTCGGGAAAATCATGTAATCCCATCATCTCCAAGTAGTCTCTGGTAGATACGTTCGTACTATATATATCATCGTCATCAGTCTCATAATCGTCATCAAATTGATCATCAAAAATGTCACGTACAGCATTTGCAATGAAGTAATTGATGAGCCAGGAGTGGGCTTTTGAAAAGTCACGCTCAAACTTCAGATAGATTGCGCCAAACAGGGCTTCGAACATTTCACTAAAGAGCTTCTCCTGCCCGGTTTCAGCCCTCCCTTGTTGGCTTACCCCTAGCAAACAGAACTGCCTCAACTGTAACTCCTGTGCAAATTCAGATAGTCGCGTTTTGTCAACGAGGAGCTGTTTTACTTCAGTGAGAGCCCCTTTGTCTAAGTCAGGGTAGTGCTTGTATAGGTAGTCAGTTACGATAGCACCAATGATGGCATCCCCTAGATGCGCTAATCGTCTATATTCGTTCTCCTGCTGATCTTTTTGTGTCTGGGTCAGGTCAATTCGCTCATAAATGTATGAATGGTGCGTCAGGGCGATTTCAAGGAGTTCTATTTGCTTGAACTCGGGAATGCCGACCGTTTTTTTTACAGCCTCAAGTCGATCTCCACGTTTTTGTTCAAATCTCTGATGTTGGGTCATGTCATTTACAGTGAAATCGAAATACGCAATCGACTACAAATAGCTGCCAAATATACGGGAATGAGGTTCTAAAGTACGTGTTTTCTCTAAACGCCAGTTCAGGCTTTTGATGGACTAAAACAAATTCCCCTGCCCTGCAACCACCTTAGCTTTAGCTTTCTTGCTGCCACCAGCCTTGCTTTTCTTCCCCTTCTCATGCAACCCCGCTGCTTTTTCTTCGGCATAACGCTGGTGATTCAATTGCAACAGCCTATCTAGCACTTCGCACCGTGCCATTTCGCTGATGGTGTAACGCAATCCTTGTTTGGTTTCGTGGAAGCCATGATCTAAATCTAAGTCTGTCCAACCATACGTAGCAGCAACGGCATAGTCCATCTCAACATGCAATTCTCGCAATTTATGAATATCGGCAGCAGTCTCTTCTGGATTGTGGAAGCGGTTGTAGATTTTAGTTAATCCTTCTTGGCGCAACTGCATGATGGATTGGCGGTGGGTGTAATATCTTTCGCCAATATCGTTTAAGTATGAAGTTGATAATGGGAATGGGAATGTTTCAAAGCAGTCAGATGGGCTATATCGTAACGTGTGGCCTCCCAGTGTTGAACCATATTCCCATGCCCACACTTCGTGCAAAGTTGATGATACGATTGACAATTCAGGATAAGTAGCGATTGCGAATACGGTCATCGACTCCTGAAAAACAATCCCAGTCGATACAAATCCAAAAGCGCAGTTGGGACTGTGGCGCGTCTTACACAACACCCGATTCATTCCTGCGATCACAGCATAGAGTTCTGAACGAATTCGCCAAAACTGCCACCAGGGAGCAGCTGCAACATCAGCGGCCTTAGTAGTTCTTTCCGGCTTTACCTTCTCTTCTAAAATGCTGAGGCAATCTGGATAATCTACAGCGTAAGGCGGCCCTTTTGGCTTCTTTGGATCATCATGCTCCGCATCCAGAGGCCAATCAAAGAAATTAATCACCCAGCGGCTAGATGATTGGTCAGGGCGAGAATTCAAATCCTCACCGTCCAGGTAGGGAAACAGAACATCTTTATTTCGGAGGTCTTTAGCAATTAAGGCTTGGGCTTCCTCTGGTGTCAGGACAAACCCCATACCCAACACAATCGACCCCTGAAAGGATTTATCTTGATTTGCTGCTAAACGATGAGGTGTACCAGATGCTTTCCCTGGAACTGTCAAAAACGGCGTAATTCCTGAAACGGGCTTTTCATTTAATACGTATTCCCCAGCCCATCTGCCTCGACGCATCCAAACATGAGCCACTTCTAAATTGGCAGTTCCAGGCCATTTACGACTTGCTACAGCGCGGTGAATTACACAACCATCTGCTGCCATCTGGTCAAGACCAACTTCGCGGGTATCCCCTTGGGCAATGGTGTTTGTCGCAAGTAAACCAAAGCCTCCATTATTGCTTAGCAAATGTTGTGCTCTCAGGAAAAAGTAAGCACAGAGGTCGGCATTTCCTTTTACACCATTTGCCAGACGTTCAACTAAAAACTCTCGGTAGTTAGTGCCTAATGTTCCAGTGATTTTTTTGCCTCCCTGAAAGGGTGGATTCCCCACTAAAGCAGCAAATCCCTTGGGTACCCCCTCTTCTAAAAATACTTCAGGAAACTCTAACCCCCAATGAAACGTTTTTCTAGAGGGTTGCTCACTTTGCTTGCCAAGGTCTAACATCCTTTGAGCCTTGTCACGTAACGCCTCAACCCGTCGAGTCCGTTCGCCTGCATCCACCACTAGCGCACCCGCCACTTGCTGAGATAAAACCGCTAACTCCTTAGTCAACAAATTCTCTGTTTTAGCCAATTGCATCAGCGTATCACCCACCAGTAGATCGCCAACGAACCGCATCGGACTCAATGCTGACTCAGCTGCTGCTAATAGCTCAGCTTTGCGCTGCAAGTCTTGAATATCAATAACTGAGAAACTTTCTAACTCCTGACGTTTAGCGATCGCTGACTGTAATAGTGTCTGTGAGGTGGCTGCTACTATCGGCAATTGATTCCCCTCTTTAGGGTTGAGATGGAAATACTCAATCTGCTTGATATCCGTTACCCCTAACAGTGAATCTCCACAGCGCAAAGCATGATCCAAGAACGTAAACGGGCGATTCTTTTGCAACGTAATTAACCACAGCGACAGCTTCGCCATCTCCACCGCCATTGGGTTTTTATCCACCCCATAAAGACAGCGGTCAGCTATAATCCGTCGTGCTACAGTCAACCGTTCAGCTGCATCTTGGGGAATTGGATACTCATCAGGACTCGATAAAGAAAGTGTCCCCTCCGGTGCAATCACCACCTTACCCGGATTTGCCCGTTCAGCTGCTTCCCACGCCTCCACTAATCTCTCTGCCAAATAACGACAAGTCTGGACTAAAAACGCCCCTGAACCCATCGCCATGTCACAGATTTTTAGCTGCAGTAATTCATTCGCTGATTTAAGTTGCCATTCTGCTTTTGGCTTCCCTTCTGCCACACCTTCATAAACCAGTGGCTCTAGGGTGTACTGAACAATTGGTTCTGTTAAACTCCGAGGCGTATAGTGAGTACCCGTGCTGCGACGGTCTGACCCCTGAGTAACATAGACATTGTTCTTTGGAATCACCACTGGATACTCTAGCGTATCTAGACGAATCAACCCAGCAAACGGATGCACCCTAGACAAGAGGTTAGCATCGTTATTACAAGCCACTCGAAGTCGCTGTTCTAACTGGGGGGATAACTCCACTGCCAGGTCTTTACGCAGTGCTGAATCGGATGAGCGTCCTGTTTCCACTTTAAGAAGCTTAATCAGCTCATTCTCACCTTTGGCTCGGAGTGCTTCTAAAGTTTCTAGGTAAGGATTCAGGTTTGAGGAATTAGAGAAGGCTTGGATACCTCAGCAAATAC
>CAXUIG010000391.1:0-4752 GCA_964250845.1 uncultured bacterium
GGCTAGCTTTCGCCTGCTTTGTTACCCAAAATTGGCTGTTTTTGAACCATGCCTTCAATTCGATGCCATCGTGCCGCTCACCGGTGACAAAAGCCTCAAATCCAATCTCCCAACGCTCGAAGTGCGGGGTCCAGCGGAGGCGGTCGATATAAGTCCCGCCCACACGCTCAGCCCAGATGGTCTGCCAGATGCCGGTGGTGCGTGGGTACCAGATGCTGTGCGGCTCGAGCTGCCAATCTTGCTTCCCACGCGGCTTGGACAGGTCGTAGGGATTGTCCTGGGCCCAAACAGTGACCCGCTGGGGCCCGAATTCATTTAAGATGGGCGTTATGTCGACGCTGAAAGGGGTATGCCCGCCCTCATGCTCTACCATGAATTGGTCGTTGACCCACACACGGGCACGATAGTCTACCGCCCCAAAGTGGAGCAATACCCTACCTTCACCCCTGGGTAGGTCAAATTCGCGCTCGTACCAGCAGTTGAGGTGAAAACCTCTATCGCCGATACCGCTGCGGGTGGATTCTGGAGCGAACGGAACTTCAATCGTATGGGGCCACTCGGAAATGTCGCTGGGTCGAACAAATCGACCATCGTCGTCAAAGGTAAACTTCCACGGACCGTTGAGACAAATCCAGTCAGATCGCTGTAACTGTGGACGCGGGTATGGCATTCTGGGTATCACAGGCTCAACTCCTTCGGAACGCAGAAAAAATCGCCCTGCTAGGTTACAGGGCAATTTCTATAAGTATTGCCAAAACATCTATCTATAGAACTATCTTATCAAAAAATATTTCCTACCTGATTAATACTTTTTCGGTTTTGGGTTAAGCAGTATTGAAAATGGAAAAAATCAGCGGCTGCTGTTTAACTCCAGAGCCCCTATGCATCGTTTTTTTTGAATAGATTTGTTGCACGACCTCACGGGGCAAACAAACCACCATTTGGGATAGTAATTTACGCTTACGCTCTCGAGATGCTGTAGCCAATAGTCTGTTCAATCACCTCCGGGGGTATATTAGCTATCTCAGGCAACAACATCCTCTGAAGAATATACGGTTGTAATTTAGCAATCGGCACCCTTTAGGGTGAGGCATTCTGACTATTTCCATATTGAGCATTCACGAGAGCCCTCATGACTTCCCGAAATTTTCACTTTTGGGGTCTAATCTAATTAAGTCCTCAGACTAGGTCAATCAGTTGAATAGAAATAATTATTGTGCAATAAAAATACTTATCGCACTACCTATTACCTGAAGCTCAATCTGACTTTTTAGTTTGTCTTTTCGAGAGAAAACTCAAGATGCCATATCCTCGGCTGAAAGCCTTATCATTTCCTAACTTTTTGTGATTAATTTTTACTAAATGACAATAAAAATGATAACAAACCCCTTCCATAAAAAGGGGGTCAAGTCTTAGCGGTAAAAGTCAGTAAGCTCAATCTAGCTTCCGATAATTTGCAGCTATAAAGGAAATACGAAACGCTTCAGTGGAAAATATTAGAGGCTATTTCTGCTGTTCTTTAAGCTGAAACTCCAGGCTGGGAACAATTAGAAAATTTTCTTGCTTAACCAGCTTTCTGGAATCCATTAGTGAGTGTTCATCCTTACCTTAGGACTACCGAAAAAAACCTACTGCAACAAGAAAAAACTGCTAAGCGAAATGGTAAGCCTGTATATCTTTGGAGAAAGTAAAAGTATATGCGTCGTAAAACCTTGGTTCCCTTTTATCTGGCGATTTTCAGCGCGTTGGCCGCTGCAATCATCATATTTTCATCACCTGCTACTTGGGCTTTGGACGTGAGCCAGCTGCCGTTGGGCAATCCAGGTACTACTCAGTTTTTGATCGAGCCCTCTCCCTATCCAGTCCCTCCAGGACAAACAAGAGATACGTTCAGAACCAGGACTAGATTTACTCATTTCCTTAAAGACGACCCGATTCTATTTCCCGGTCAGCCGGGAGCATCTCATTTGCATATGTTCTTCGGTAACGCTTTGGTTAAAGCGTCTACTACGGCAGACAATATCAGTACTAAGTGCAGCAGTGCCTCTGCAGGAGGAACTGCAAACTGTACGAGCTACTGGGTACCAGCCCTGTTTAATGCGAATGGAGACGTTGTGCTCCCCGATAGCGGCAGCTTTGAGCCTATTATCTACTACAAAGCCGGATACAACATACCTGACCCCACTCAGATTGCTGTCGTTCCGCCGGGACTTCGAATGATCGCCGGTGATCAGAACGCTACTCCCAGTTCGCCTCAAACAGATCAGCATGCTCAGTTCTGGTGTTATGCCTTCTCAGGCAGTAACCAGCCTTACATTGTCAATTGTCCTCAAGGCTCAGTTCTGGAGATGACCATAACCTTCCCGAGGTGTTGGGATGGCCATAACCTGGATTCTGCAGACCATAAGAGTCACATGGCATATGCCGACAATGGCTGCCCTGCTTCTCACCCGGTGATTTTTCCGGAGATATCCTACCACTTCCGATTCCCAGTGAATTCAGCGAATGGGACAGCAGGATGGAGACTTTCATCGGATATGTACGATCCTTCTGGAAAAGGAGGATACTCCCTTCATGCTGACTGGTTTAATGGATGGGACCCGGCGGTCATGGAGCGCTGGGTACTAAATTGTGATCGAGCCCAGGTCGATTGCGGAGTCGATGTGCTTGGAGACGGGGGATTGCTGAGCTCGAAGTTTCTTTCTCAATGAGCTATCTACCTGATCGAAGTTGACAGAAGAGAGTCTTTTAAGCGGGGGGACGCGAGGAGTCCGGGAGGCTTTAGCGAACCGGAAACTCGAGGAGTGAAAACGAGTCGAGAGGTTTCAAACTCTCGTATTGACTTACTTTTAAGGCTTCGGCTTGTTTTAATCAGGATTTCGATGCGCCTACTTATGAGCTCAGAAACAGTTGGCGAATCCCAGCGCTGCCCAGCTCCACCGCTAGTGCTGCCAGCAGAAAACCCAGGAGTTGGGTGATGATCATCGCGCCTTCGACGCCGATCCAGTGTTCAATCCGCGCTGCCTGACGCACAATGAACCAGGTCACGCTCATCGCCGCGATAATACCGACGACCACGCTTAAACGAGCAGTAGGGCATTCAGACATCAACAGCATCACTGTAGTCAGTGTTCCCGGCCCAGCCAACAGAGGCAATGCTAGTGGGGTAATCGCCACATCGCGCTCCTGCTCAACAACCGGCGTATCCACTTGTCCGTCTAGCATGCGTAAGGCAATTAAGAGCAGGAGCAGTCCCCCAGCTACCTGCAACGCTCCGATGCTGATTTGCAAGTAATTCAGAACCGGTTGACCCGCAAAGGCGAATCCCAGCAGTACCGATGTAGCCACAATACTAGCCCGGTCCACCACGCTGTTTCTTTGCTCTGGTTCCATGCCCTTGGTCAGAACTAAAAAGATTGGTGCATTGCCTAAGGCATCCGCCAGGACAAACACAGCAACAAAGGTTTTGATTAGGACAGAGATATCCACGATTTGGAAATTACAACAATTTTACCTCAACAGTAGCGTGAATGCCGTCAAATTTCCATTAAATGGAAAAAGCTCTTGGGAGTCTTGCCATGTTTCGACCCCAAGAGCTTTCTCTTTCAACTTATTCCTCACACTAAATAAATATTATGGCTTCTTTGCCAGGTGGAGCTTGATCTGTGTGACACTTTTCATATTGTCACACAGATGAAATCGAATGCCGGGTATGGGCAGGCTCTAAACCAGCAAGTTGGCGGTACTGGGCGACTGTTTTACGGGACACACAGCGCAAATCAGCAACGGGATTGTCGTCAGTGCTAGAGTACGAAATTCTGGCAGGAGTTGACTGCGGTTAATCGGGTCATACTTTTGTGCACTTAAACAGTACAAGGAAAACTGACCGTTTTGCCAAAACCAGACTTCTGCAAGACGCAATCCCTGGTAAACCTCGAGTTTATTGACACTACAGCTTGTTATCACAGAGTCTAGCTTGCAGCCAGGCAATTAGTGTGCTAAAATTAAATTTTAATTTTAATATATAAATCCTTAATGTCTGGGTTATTTTCCTGAGGGATTTCTTTAATATTGAAAACTTCAACAGCTCTCACTAGCTCTCGAAGTTTCTTATAGCCAAAATTCCTTGAGTCAAAAGATGGAGATAATTTGTTGAGCTGCGACCCCAGAGTTCCCAAATTAACCCAGCCATCCTCTCCGGCACTTGCCTCATAGGCATCTTTTAAAAGATTGACAAGCTCTTGATTCTGCTTTACTTTTTTATTGACCTCACTATCTGTAGGACTGGCTGGGACATTTTGGGGTGAATGACTACTTTTTGTAGATGTACTCTCAGATTCGTTGCTGACTACCCTACTTTCCATCTCTGACAAGATTTCCGTATAAATAAATTTATCACATGCTTTGACAAAAGGTTCTGGAGTCTTTCTTTCACCAAACCCATAGACAACCAATCCAGCCTCTCTAATCCTATCAGCTAGTCTAGTAAAATCACAATCACTAGAAACAATACAAAATCCATCAAAAGTTTGAGTATAGAGTAAGTCCATTGCATCAATAATCAAGGCACTATCGGTTGAATTTTTACCTGATGTATAACTGAATTGTTGGATTGGTCGAATCGCAAACTGGTGTAATTTAGCTTTCCAGCTACTGAGCTGGGGGCTTGTCCAATCACCATAGATTCGTTTAACATTGGCAGTCCTTTGTAGTAAGCGTTCAGGGGGGGGAAGTGGTCGCTGTGGAATTGAC
>CAXUIG010000392.1:0-4735 GCA_964250845.1 uncultured bacterium
ACCCCCACTCCTGACACCATTTGATGGTCTGGTTGTTGGCGGCTGGGATGTTACTGACGTTATTAATGGCTCCAGCATCTGGCGCCAGCATTACTAGAAGAGGTGCCAACCGCTCCAGGTAGTCTTTGAGTGTGTGAGCACCATAATGACCAGCCGCCGCTGTCCCAATCACAGCGATGTCAGTCAACCCCATCCGCCAGAAAAGATGAGCAGCGAGCGCACTCAGCCAGGCGCACCTTCGCAGAGAATCACTATTGAGATTTGATCCGCTTCGGGGGGAAGCCAGACAAATAGCGGCAGTTCCCCGTTGGGGTTACAAAAAAGTTATCCATTATTGTCCAGCCGTCAACACAGATTACTCTAGGCGCACCATGACTATTTCACACACGGCGCGGGACTTTAATGGATAGTTTTCCGCTCGGGGCAGTTGTGGCCCATTACCGCCCCGAGATGTATTCTGGGATATAGCGGACAGAGGAGCCGATGCCAAAAACAAGGGGGAACCCTTAACAACATGCTTTTCTACATGACCCACAGATATCCTAGACGAGGGTTCCCCCTTGTTTTTAAGGCAATATTCTTTCCCTCGTTTAGGGTATCTGTCGGCTCAATAAGAAAAGCATGTTGTAAATGGCATGCCGCTATATCCCGAGAAATTGTTGCCCTGACGCTGACTAGTGAGCCAAATATACTTGCCTGGAGTGCCGAAGAAGCGGTCAAGACTAGAGCTTAGGTGATGAAGCCATCTGGGTCAAGAGCGTAAATGGCGATTCCATAGACCTCTTGCAAAAGTATTTTAGTGCTATGCTAATAGATTAGCCAAAACCAGCATCCGGCTCTGAAGACTTGTAGTTATAAGGAGAGGCAGCTGTGTCCCAAGAAAAATTGGTTAACCTTTAATTATACCGCGAAGAGACTTTTGCAAGAGGTCTAATTTTAGGGTGTCATCCGAGAGGTTTGTCGTCTATTTTTGACTTCGCCAACAGCATCCATTGCTCATTTCGCCCCGTGAGCGGAGATTTGTCTCATCCTGAGAGGCTCTTTCTCACAGATAATCTGGACTCAGATCGGACTGATTTCCGGTTTAATCGTCCCCTGTAATGCGGAAAACTCGTGACACG
Source organism: uncultured bacterium (assembly GCA_964250845.1). Lineage (GTDB taxonomy): Bacteria > Cyanobacteriota > Cyanobacteriia > Cyanobacteriales > Chroococcidiopsidaceae > CAXUIG01. Next base: position 1,122 of record CAXUIG010000392.1, read on the forward strand.
GATGGCTTTGAAGCGTGCTCGATAAAATTGCGGTTCCGCTTAACTCAGCAACGATTACACGTCTGTCTCATTGGCTAGAACTTCTGCCGGGTGCGGCAGGAGTTCTAAAACGTGAAAATTTAGATGTAACGCTCCGCTTCACCCGCCGCTAGTGACTTCTCACCAACAAACAACCCTAATGCGGTCGGTGTGCAAGCGGATTGTTATCCGCGTTTTGTTCCGAGCACTTCACACCATGCCTGAGCGAAGAATGCATCGGGATCGACACTCCATGAGCGTAAGGCATTTACATCTGCATCACCTAGTTTTAAGGCAAGGATATCTGCAATTAGCGATGGGGATTGAGAGCAATCATAAGTGGCAGAAAATCGGATGGTGTCAAAACCAGATATTCGTAACAGACGCGGAAGTTTGCGACCGATGTGGATGTCTCCTCCGTTTGCGATTTGAAGATCGGCATAGCTTTTGATCGCAGCCTGAAGACCGGGTATTTCTGGTCCAACGATAAAGCCTCCCCAGTCCGGGCTGCGGATCGCCACCAAGCCCCCTGGTTCAAGCACCCGTAATATCTCGGCAAGCGCTTTTTCAGGGGAAGAGATGTGTTCAAAAATTGCGTGAGCAAAGACGACATTGAATGACGAGTCAGGGAAAGGAAGATGGTATATCGAGCCGACCGAAAATGTCGCATTGGTCAGTCCTTGTTCTGAGGCACGTGCGTGGGCAAGATCAATCTGCGATTGTTCTCGGTCAATTCCTTCGACATAGCCGGAAACAACTATCTTCGCGAAATCGCAGCTAATAGAACCTGGTCCACAACCGCAATCGAGAAGTCGCGAGGCAGGGTCAAGATGAGGCAATAAGAACTTGGCATGACTCAAGGCGGATCGTTGAGCCATGAAGTCACTCGCTGTTTGCGTGTATCCCGGTGTGTACTCTTCAGTCATTGGATTCGTGACATCAGATGGTAGACCTCTTGCAAAAGTATTTTAGTGCTATGATAATAGCTTAGCCAAAACCAGCATCCGGCTCTGAAGACTTGTAGTTATCAGGAGAGGCAGCTGTGTCCCAAGAAAAATTGGTTAACCTTTAATTATACCGCGAAGAGACTTTTGCAAGAGGTCTCATCCACTCCGGTTAGAGCGCGAGTGAATGGGCTGGGGATAACCCGGTAAAACCAGGCCGAGCCCTGTATGTAAAATATTTCGTGGCGTAACGAGAGATCCGGGTGAGAGGGCTCGGCCTGGTTTTACTAGGTTTCGTTCGACGGTCAACCCCGGCTTTCGTCAGCAGAGAGCCCAATTATCCTCTGTCCCGGATTCAAGGCGAGCGATCGCTCCGAATTCAACTGCACTACGCAGCTCAGTATCGGTTAATCCACGTTAAGAGCAAAATTTGCTGATGACGAGCAATGAGTGTTAACTTGCGGTTGATAATGCGATATTGGGCATCGCGTTCCTCAATACTCAGCAGTTTAGCTTGACGTGATGCCAGTTCTTTTGAGCGCAGTAACCGCTTGATGTCTTGCTTGTGTCGCCAATCAGCTCGTTGCGCCTCAAAAGAGTTGTCGTGTTCATTAACTAGGACAAACAAACCCCCCATGCCATTCCGTAAGAGCTTGAGGAAGCGATAGCCGGGTGGCGGATCTGAAGAACCCATACCCCGCAGACTTGCATACACATTGATTTGACTGGATTTTACAGCCGTGGTGATTGCTGCAGATTGGGCAGAGGTGTTTAAAGCTTGTGTAGACGCCAATCAATGCTGGCCCCATTAAAACTCAAGCTCGCCAATGGCTGAGACACCGACAAGTTGTCGTTGGTCAGCTATTGGTGTTGTCGTGCTGCGTCGCCCTAGAGGAGCCGAGTTTTCTTCGGGTGGAGCCTGGAGACTAGATGCAATTGCTACAAGAGTTGGTTGTGACAGCGGTTTTGCTGATTGCTCTCTTGCGGTCGCCACCGCATCCGATGCAGTTTTGGCAACCAATTCAACCGAGCCAGGATGCATCGCCACAATGATTGGCGGATTCACATTGAGCCGCTCACAATCCAACAAACCGTCCTGACGAACTGCCAGCACAACATATTCCCAATGCCTTACGGTGACTGACCGCACATGTGAGCCCACGCCGATGCCTTCAATCTCAAGCATGCTCGGCACACGCTCGGGTTGACGTTTGGGTGGATCTGGGTAAGCTCTGCGCGGGTCTAGCGTAAAGTTGCACTGAGCCAGGCGCTCAATCTGAGCCACAGTCATCGTGGTTAACTTGAGTTCCCATTTGGTGCTCAAACGCAAGCCTTGCCTCAATTCGTAGCCATTGGTTACGCTATGAGTGCGGGTAAGCCAATCTCCCCACTCGCGCAGTTTCTGCTTATTGCTGCCGCCAGCGTAGACCGCGATGATTTCCCCTAGATTTTTCCCGGACATTATGGGCCAGCCGTGTATTGAAGATCTCTCGGTGCGCCACAGACAACCTAGTTGACGGCTGGCCCATAATGTCTGGTTTTTTTGTGACCCCGTCGTAGCGCCGCTGGTAGGCAACGTGCTCGTTGAGTCGCACCAGTTCGACAAATTCTGCCAGCTTATTCTCGGCATCGCATGCGTGATCAACCGATTGGACGTGAATTGATTCTGAGGGCGCATCCGACAGCCGACAGGCTAGAGTCGAGGCTAAATCCCAGTACGTACCATCCGGCTGGGCTTTCTCCCAGTGGACATCAAGATCAATCTCGCAGGACTCACCGTTAAGCCCAGGTTCTGGTGTTGGCCCTGGCTCGAAATCGCCGTTACCATCGGTGCCGCCGTCGCTAAACAGTGATATTACAGATGATTTGAGTGTGGCTAGAGCCAGTGGTGCCAGCTGCTCAATATTTGTGATCGCATTCTGCAGCGCCTCGATTGCTCCATTAGCAACTACCTGGGCTTGGTTGAATTGCTCAATCTGCTGACGTTTTGCAGTAATTATCGCTTCAAATGTTGTGATCTCGGTCTGTAAAGAAGCTAGTTCGTTTACGAATAACATTGATTTGACTCCATGAGTTTAAGTTGTCGGTGAGCACACTTTTACAACTGGAAGTGGCGCTCACCACTGAACATTCGCGGCTTTAATTAGGTTTAATGAAAACATTTGACCTAATGATGTCTAACTGCTGGATTCTGCCGCGATTGAATCATCAAGTTCAACTTTTTTAAATGCCTAGACAAGACTCTCTCTGTCTTGACTGTGGCAAAACGTAGATATATCATTTGGTAATGAGACTGTTCGTGTTTTAATTGGGACAGACTTTTAAATCTTAGGCGCCAAATCTCTATTTTGTCGTTGAGACTTTCAACTGTCACCGGCTCAAAGCTTAGTTCTAGTTGCAATTGCTGAGCTAACATTCTATCCTCCTGGGAAAATGTAAAGGGTTTAGCAAGTATTATCCGAGCGCCGCCTTTAAATCGTCCAATCGAATCACTGAAAACCCGTGCAACTGGTATCGTTTCAACCCAGGTGGCACTGGTACATGTATGTCTTCAACCCTCACTACCGAGTGTGATCGCAACTTATAAAGTTTGAGTTCTGCTATCTTTTGCTTGGGTTGACCTTTATAGGCAAGGGGGCAGGGGGCAGGGGG
>CAXUIG010000393.1:0-4731 GCA_964250845.1 uncultured bacterium
ATCTCCCCCTCCCCCTACGTTGACATGAGTATCATCAAGCAGATTGCGGATTGGTTAGAAACCCACTGGGTGGTACCTTCATATAGTGGCTGGGTGCTGGCGGGGATTTCCCTGTGTTTTTTTGGAGCCGCCATTAATTCAATGGCAGGTTGGCTGTATGTCCTGAGTGGGTTCAGTTTGGCGTTGTTGGCCTATTCAGCTGTCCTGCCGCCGCGATCGCTGTTGGGTATTTCTGTACGCCGCCGCCCGATCCCGCCTGTGAGCGTTGGGGAGGAGCTGACGATTGAATTGGAGATTGAAAATCAGACCGCCCAGCCCAAGACGCTGCTGCAAGTCCAGGATGTCCTCCCCTATGTATTGGGTCAGCCTGTAGCAGCGCCTATAGAAATTATTCTGCCTCAAGAGAGTTACCGATGGGTTTACTACCACCGCACTCAACGGCGGGGTATTTACCGATGGCAGACAATGCAGCTGAGAACCGGAACACCACTAGGATTGTTCTGGTGTCGCCGCCGCCGTGACGTTCCAGTTATGGCGATTGTTTATCCCACAGTTTTACCACTTACAATCTGTCCTCTGGTAGATGAAATGGGGGAAGAAAATAGTTTCCAGACTTACAGCCAAGAGCGGCGCTTCCAGGTAGCAACACAAGGGATGACGCGATCGCTGCGTCCCTACCGCTTGGGAGATCCAACCCGTCTAATCCACTGGCGGACGAGTGCTCGGTATGGGGAGTTACGGGTGCGTGAATTGGAAGTGGTTACGGGGGGTGAAGAAATCATTATCGCCCTCGATAGCGCTGCAACTTGGCAGCAGGACAATTTTGAACAAGCGGTGGTAGCGGCTGCATCCCTGTACTTCTACGCCTGCCGACAGCAGCTGAATGTAAAACTATGGACGGCGCTCACAGGTTTAGTGCAAGGAGAAAGCGTCGTTTTAAAAGCATTGGCAGCAACTGAGGCGGGGGAAGAACCTAGTGCTAGTAACCCTCACAGCAGACCGATGATCTGGCCCAGCCAAAACATTGATAGTATCAGCTCCCTTCCCACAGGTAGCCGATGGGTTTTATGGCCGACAGTTTCATCACCTCAATCAGAAATATTGGTAAATCGCGATTACACTGGTATGTTGCTGCAGACTGAACAACCGCTGCAACTCCAACTGCAAAAATCTTTGAGATGAGCACAGCGGTCGAAGATTCAGCCGAATTTCGAATTTCGAATTTTACTTATCCCTGACCCTTAGCCTCTTTGTTCCACCGTGTACAATTAAATGCAACAACAATAACTCACTTTTAATTATTGAATTTTATGAAGCCAGCAGAAAACGAAAAACTATCCAGTGAGAAAAATCTGGAGGCAATGTGGCAGTTTTCCCAAACCTACGCCAAGCGCACTGGCACCTACTTCTGCTCTGAGCCTTCAGTGACCGCTGTGGTGATCGAAGGACTCGCAAAACACAAGGACGAGCTTGGCGCACCCCTGTGTCCCTGTCGTCACTACGAAGATAAAAAAGCCGAGGTACATGCCAGTTTCTGGAACTGCCCATGCGTCCCGATGCGAGAGCGCAAAGAGTGCCACTGTATGCTGTTTCTGACTTCGGATAACGAGTTTGCTGGTGAGCAGCAGGAAATTTCCTATGAACAACTAAAAGAATTTCGAGAAAACATGGGATGACCCAAGCAGTGCCTGAGGAGTTCTGGCAAGGGGTAGAGCAATTTAATCAAGGGCAGTTCTACGCCTGCCACGACACCCTAGAGGCTCTATGGATGGAAGCTCCAGAGCCGCAAAAAACTTTTTACCAGGGCATTTTGCAAATTGCCGTGGCTATTTACCACTTGAGCAACTCTAACTGGCGGGGTGCTGTAATTCTGCTCGGAGAAGGAATCAATCGCCTCGGGCGTTATCCGCCTACTTATGGTGGGATTGATGTTGACGAATTACTTGCTTCTAGTGCGACTCTGTTGACGGCGCTGCAACACTCAGGTCCAGAGAAAATTGATCAGTGGATAGTGGTTGCGCTAACGCCGACGACTCCAGCAGGCACAATGGTAAGTGAAGATCAAGCCTTGCGCTTGCCCAAAATTATCAAAGTAGATGCGTGAAAACTTTGGCAACTTCTTAGGGATTTGGTTTGGTGGCGAAACTTGTAGGGTTGGGGAAGCGTCAAGATTTCCACAACCCGCTTCGACCCCCGGAGCTAGGAAACCCCAAATGATGCCCTCCTCGATGCCCCATTCCCGAATGCACCGCCTGGGTTTAGCCTTGATGCTGCCAGCTGCCCTAGTAAGTGCGATCGCAGTTGCCACCCCCTGGCAAAGTGCCTCAGCTCAGACACCTGGTGATAATCGCACTCTCACCGTTCGGGCTGACATCCAGGAAGCAAACTCCCAAACCGGCGTGGTCACTGCTCGTGGCAATGTGCAAATTAACTACCCCGCTCGACAGATACAGGCAACAGCTGCCCAAGCCCAATACTTCAGGAATGAACATAGAATTGTTCTGAGTGGCAACGTTAATGTTTTGCAGCAGGGCAACAGTATTCGGGGTGAGACGGTCACCTACCTAATAGACGAAGGGCGATTTATAGTCCTACCGCAGGCCAACAAGCAGGTAGAATCGATTTATATCGTTAACAGTCCTAATCCCTCAAATAAAGCACCGGCAGCACCAGCAACGCCCCCTTTCAATCCCAAACCGCCAGCCTCCAAAACTCCCGTCAGTACGCCAACCAAACCTAGACAATAGACTTACAGTCTATTGTCTACAATAAGCACGCGTCAGCCACAGGCGTCGGGGAAGCCATAGTAATGAAAATTGTCCTAGAGAATATTCATAAAGCTTACGGAAAGCGAGTCATTGTTAATCGCGTCAACCTCTGTGTTGCCCAAGGAGAAATCGTCGGGTTGCTCGGTCCCAATGGTGCTGGTAAAACGACGACCTTTTACATTGCCACCGGCTTAGAGAAACCGAATCAGGGTACGGTGTGGCTGAATGATCAAGATATCACTACAGTGCCAATTCATAAACGGGCAAGGCTGGGAATTGGTTATCTGGCGCAGGAACCCAGTATTTTTCGCAACCTGAGTGTACAAGACAATATTCTGCTGGTGCTGGAGCAAACCAATGTGCCACGCAACGAATGGCAAGACCGTTTGAATACTCTACTCCGGGAGTTTCGCTTGGAAAAAGTTGCTGCCACAAAAGGAATTCAGGTTTCTGGGGGAGAGCGACGACGGACAGAACTGGCAAGAGCCTTGGCAGCTGGGCGGAATGAACCGAAATTTTTACTGTTGGATGAACCGTTTGCCGGTGTCGATCCGATCGCAGTGAATGAAATTCAGGCAATTTTGGCCAAACTGCGGGCTCGCGAACTCGGGATTTTAATCACTGATCACAACGTCCGGGAAACCCTCGCCATCACCGACCGAGCTTATATTATGCGAGAGGGGCAAATTCTCGCTTCTGGTAGTGCTAAAGAACTCTACAATAACCCTCTTGTAAGGCAGTACTACTTGGGTGATAACTTCCAGTTCTAAAGATGACATTAGGCAGCTATAAGTCTTTCAAGTCTTTAAAACCGTTGGTTCCTATGCCTTCGGTTATGGATCGCTACATTACCACTGAACTGATCCCGCCCTTTTTGTTTGGGGTGGGAGCCTTTTGTTCTGTTGGAGTTGCAATTGGCGCTGTGTTTGACCTGGTGCGGAAAGTGGTGGAATCGGGGCTACCGTTAACGATAGCCCTGAACGTTTTTTTGTTGAAGCTGCCATACTTCATCTTCTATGCCTTCCCTATGGCGGTGCTGCTCGCTACCTTGATGACCTACAGTCGGCTTTCTAGCGACAGCGAACTCATTGCCCTGCGTAGCTGTGGGGTGAGTATCTACCGACTGGTGCTGCCTGCCGTCATCCTCAGCTTTGTAGTTACCGGGATGGCATTTGTGTTAGACGAGCAAGTTGTACCGGCAGCGAATTACCAGGCGAACCTTACTGTACAGCAAGCGCTGAAGAAAAAAGCACCATCATTCCAAAAGCAAAACATTTTCTATCCCGAATACCGGCTAGTCAAGCAGCTGGATGGAGGCATGACAAACATGCTTACCCGCTTATTTTACGCGGACGAGTATGATGGTCAGCGTATGAAAGGGTTGACGATTGTGGATCGTTCCCAGTCAGGCCTGAATCAAATTATAGTGGCAAAATCAGCCATGTGGAATCCAGCCCAAAATAGCTGGGATTTTTTCAACGGAAGCATTTATTTAGTTGCTCCAGATACTTCCTACCGCAACATCTTGCGGTTTCAACACCAACAGATACACCTACCCCGCACGCCATTAGATCTGGTGGAGCAAAGCCGGGACTACGGCGAGATGAATATTGCTCAGGCTCAACAACAGCTAGAAATTGTACGCCTGAGCGGTGATGAGCAAAAAATTCGCAAGCTCAAAGTTCGCATACAACAAAAAATATCATTTCCGTTTGTTTGTGTTGTCTTTGGCTTAGTCGGCGCATCTTTGGGAACCAAGCCACAGCGCACTGGTAAGGCAACAAGTTTTGGTGTTAGTGTCGTGGTAATTTTTAGTTACTACTTACTTGACTTTATTAGTGGTGCCCTGGGCATAGCCGGTATTCTCTCTCCTTTGATCGCAGCCTGGTTGCCCAGCATGTTTGGTTTTGGGGTAGGCGGATTGCTGTTGATGAGAACAGCCCGCTGAAGAGGAGGGGGGGAG
>CAXUIG010000394.1:0-4713 GCA_964250845.1 uncultured bacterium
GCTAGCTTTCGCCTGCTTTGTTACCCAAAATTGGCTGTTTTTGAACCATGCCCTATTCTGACGCTTGAGCTTCTCAGTAAAGCTCATCAAGAGATTGAATTTGGTCGGTTCCGAAAATTCCTCGAAAGTAGGAGTTTTATATTCCTCCCAAACCGCAAGCATCTCTGAGCTGCTGATCGCACCCTCAATTGCCGCTCTCCAAATAATTCTGGAGCGCGTCTTGTTCAGAAATCCCTTCAGTTTTGAGCCGATCAAGATTTTTGGTGAGATTTTCCAACTGACCGGGCTTTCATTGTGAAAGCTTCCCGAATCAATCGAATAAAATTGTTACCAGGAGTATGCTTTCGCTTCTCGGCGAAATCACCCGAGAACGCGAGGTTATCGCAGACAAAAACTCTAGCTCCAGCGCAAATGCCAGCAACCATCGACTTGTCGTGAGAATTACGGAAACCGACGCGCTCCACCGTAGTCTGAGGTGCCATCCAGAAAATCAATTACCCCGAACATCCGTGCTCCGTACAATTCGGAATCTCTGCGGCCAGAAAGCCCGTACAACTCGCGCTTGATCGTCAATCCAGCATTCGTCGCTGACTCCAGTACTGCACCAACAATTTCTGGATGTGGGATTGGTGCCCAGGTCGATGTTGCTTCAGGAGTCTCAACTGATGTTAAATCGTCACGAGTCGCCTTCAAAGCACCGCAATGCAATGTTAAATTTGAACTGGTCATGGTGTTTCTATCCTGTAAGATTCCGGTGGATGTAGTAAAGTTGGGGCGCTTGCCTTTCGAACCTGTGACAAGCGCCTTGGTGTTACAAAGCATGGTTGATGCTCTTTCGTCAATGCGTAAGCCGCCATCACCGCCGCATTCTGCCGCTTGATCGTCTCCCCATTGGCGACATATGCCTGTGCCATCCGCTCCGCCTGTTCGTGGGTCGCGGCTCGTCCGATGCAGCTTGAGCCCACCCATGCCTGATATAGTCCCCACCGTGGGTCAAAGCTTACCGACCATTCAGCCGCTTGAGTGACATTGGGCTGCTGGGGAGTGCGGTTCAGTACTGCGTTGTACCCGGCCAAATACCCCCTCGCGTAGTCGGTCCTCGGCTTTTTGTAGCTGGGATGCCATCCCTCGGATGCGTCGTGCTTTCCGTGCGTGCGTCCTTTCTCAAACTGAGACTCAACAGCTGGTGTAGGTTCTGCTGGCGTCTCTGGCGTAGTTAGTGGCTGAATAGCCTCAACTTCAAGCGTTCTCAGTTGGTAAGCCACTGAATCGCCGGAGAAACCAGTTGATTGCCTCTGTGGAGCTGGCTGCGGAGCTGGTGGTTGTTTTGCCAAAGAGTGAGAGTACCCATTCTTCCGAATAGGATGCAGTAGTGGGCTTGAGGAGTAGCCACACCTGCCCGGATTCCAGTTCTTCTTTGTCCACCACCTGCATCACTGAGGTGTACGGGATATGGAAGTAGTCGCCAATCTGGGCTCTAGCTGTTGGCTTGTTCCAAATCTTCGAGGATTGAGTTTGTGGCTTGGAATCGACTAGCTGTGCTGTCATTGTTACAATTCCTTAAGTACATAAGCTGTCGCCTCAGTCAGTTGATACCTGCTGAGGCTTTTTGTCAGTCATTTCAGCCTTCTATCGAACAGCCCCAGTCAAAATAATTCAAAATTCAAAATTCAAAGTTCAAAAAAAATAAATTTTAATTCTTAATGCAAGAACTTTGAATTGCCTTCGGGGGCCTGTACCCGGAATTAATTAATTCAAAAAATATTGTGCTCTTTGTTTTGAATTTTGAATTTTGAATTTTGAATTTCATTAGTGGTCAGGTTGTAGAAACTGGGGCAAATCCTTCACCTTATTGGCGCGGTAGCGCAATCGAGAACTCAAACAACAGATTTTTTTGTCTAAGAGTCCGCTCTCTCTTCAAGCCTTGTCTTTTAGGGGCGTTTCCTCTTCTGGCCGTCGCTGCTGCTGTGAGCTTCGCTGAAACCCAGTCTCCGGGCGCTGTTGTGGCGGTTGCGCTCTCCGCTGATCTGTTGTGTGGATTGCTTTGTCTGAATCTGCTCTGAGTCTTGAAACGGAAGAGCCACCCTGGATTTTTGGTTCTCGGTGAGGCGGTGCGCTTTCCTCATCCATGTCTTTACTATAGCACTAAAAACCTAGTTTGATAAGGTTTTATAAGAATATTTTTACTTTTAAAACTTATTAAATATCTAGTCATAACAACAGAAATTAGCATTTTAATGCTATAGTGGCAAGAGTTCTAGCATTGTAGTGCAATAGGAGGTGTCCCCAAATGCAATGCACGCGACCATTAATGAAGAAAGAGATATTGGAGAAACGTCTACATGAACTAGGATGGAGTGCCTACAAATTGGCTCAAATCGTTACTCAGCTTAGAGCTGAAGAAGAGGGAGAAGGAAAGAAGGTTAGTAACTTTGTCAGCTTAGTTAAAAATGCTCTCAGTAAGCCGGATAACTCCAGCTTCAAAACAATTGAGACTCTTATCAAAGCTCTAGACGGAGAGATTATTATTCGTTGGAAGCAGAAAAAAGAAGTCGTAACTGGTGAAAGGGAAGAGAGGATTGATTAGAGAAACACGAATGACGGCGCGACCGCCCAGCGGCTAACTGGAGCGATCGCGGGATACCACGACTGAAGCGGATTAATTCATCGAGGTCATGGCAATGACGATTCTAACTGAATCAGTCTTAATGGAGTCGAAATCGGCTCGTGAAAGTCAGATGGCGCGAATATCTCAGCAAACGAGCCAAGGAGATCCTCAACAAAATTAAAAGTCTATATTTCAGTCTCTGGCAAGGAATAGGCATTGCCAGCACCAAGCAAGTCGCTGATTTCTACGAAGTCCCAGAGGCCAATATCCGTAAAGCGATTGAGCGCCATCGGGACTTTCGTTAACTCAGATGGGCTAAAAGTCATACGCAGTAAAGCTTTAAAGGACGTTCGTGACTTAGTGTCACTACCGCCTGACACCTCTTTTGCTACGATTCATACTCCTCGCTCCACATTGCGCCTGGGCATGTCTTTAGAAGGCTCAGAGATTGCGAGGGCCATCAGAACTAGTTTATTGGACGCCGTTGAACATACCGTACCTTCCCAGGCTGAAGAAAACGAGCGTTTGAGGCTGCAATTAGCCTTGCTCCAGACTCAAGAACGCCTGATGGCAGCCAGCCAGCTGCTTGGTTCCATTAACCCAGACTTACCGCTGCTGATTCTGCGCCCTGATGTGAAAGTGATTGAGCGATCAGTTCGGGTGGAAACTACCGTGCTGGTGAATGAGCACAACAATAAAGTGCTCGCTCGGTATGACGGGGTTGGGATGTACTGACTGGCTCAGCGATATGGATTTGGCAAGGGACAACGAGCAAATAATGCTTGTCGCCAGTGGCTACTCTCCATCGGTGTGACTGAAGAGCAGTGGGTTGAGGAGCCAACCGCCCACACCACTCGTAAACTGCCGCGCTGCTATGCTGGCGATGCTGGACAGACAATTTGGCTCTAAGCAGGGGTCACGGCAGCGACTGCTTGGAGAGTGAGCAGGTGGCTGATTCTTTTCCCCAGCCGCCTCTCCATTTCCAACACACCCATAGATCCATCACTGGATCTACCCACACCAGTCGCCAAGCACTTTCCTTGCATCCACTGGTAGTGAGTGAGAAGCCTGACATCAGAAAACTTATCTAAATAAAAGCGATCACCGTTTATGCAAGCTCGCCTGCACACTCCCAACAATGGAACTCATTGCCGATAACTCAAATGCCGACTCTAACCCAAGAGAATATGTGATTGACCGTGATGAACTTCTTCACCTGCGCGATTCAGGGCTAATTCAACCGAAGTTGTTTGTCTACAAGCGCAATCAAGCTGACCTACGACCACGAGAGAGCCTTCTATCGACATTCCTGCTTTCTGTGAGCAGTGGGAATTGAAAGAGGAAGAATTCTCTACGGCTAGAGCACAGCTTCAGAAAAAGAAAGTTCTGCAACCAGTGGCTCGTCAGTTAACGCAACAAGTTGTTTTAAGTGCCAGCTATCCTGCGATGAGCATGTCCAAATCACCTCAGATTTTAATTGCTCACAGAAAGCAAGAGTGTTAGCTAGGGGTAGCTCAAAGAGTGCGATTGCTCTTGGATTCGGAGATGGGGAATAGCGAAGGTTTCCCCATCCCTTTCCCAAACAGTCTTTAACTAGACCAATCTGATGAATGAAATTGCTTTATGCCAGGCATTAAGACGAATGATCATCTTTTCACCATCAGTACAAACATCTTTTCACCATCAGGACAAAAGTCTGGAGATAAATAAATGAATCAAGAAGTTGGTGCGACTGAAGGTGGACGGGATTGGGGTGCAATTATCCCAATTTTTCTCGACGATTATGGCCTCGACCCCTATGAAATGCGCGTTTATATCCGGTTAGCTCGCCGCGCCGGGATGGGTGGCCAATGTTGGGAATCAATCAGCAAAATGGCTTCTTCTTGCCGGATGAGCGATCGCAAACTAAAGGACTGCCTGGCACTACTAATCGCAGCGAATCTGATCAAACAGATCAAGCGCTCTGGATTTACCGATGTGTACTCCCTTTTACCAGAAAGTCATTGGGTCCCACCAGTACAGTTGGACTCACTATTGAGTTGTGTCACTCCCTCTCGCCGTCACTCAAATAACAAACGTCAGAATACCCCTGAACCAGAAATTGC
>CAXUIG010000395.1:0-4698 GCA_964250845.1 uncultured bacterium
ACGCCCTGTAAAGCAAGACGTAGAGCGCTTTACAAATTTTCGGACGTGTCTAGTACGTACCGTACTATTTAAGTACTAGTACGATACGTACCGTACTTAAATAGATCACTTGCTTTTGTGATTTATTCACAAGCGTACTTGAGCGGTCATGCAAGCGCAAAGCTACAGGAGTGCAGATTTTGTGGAGGAAACGTTTTGAAAGCAGCTCGATTGTATCAAGTCGGTTCCCCTCTTAAAGTCGAGGATGTACCAGAACCCACGCTCCGCTCCGGAGGGGCGATTGTGAGGGTACTGAGTTCCCATGTGCCGAACTTTATGAGTGGCATTATCTCAGGAGCATTAGATTACTATATCGTACCACTTCCGTTCACGCCAGGTCCTGGTGCAATTGGCGTTGTGGAAGCGATCGCAGATGACGTGTTCGGACTGGAAGTAGGACATTATGTGTTCTGCGACATATCAATGTCGTCTAAAACAATTGATGCTCCCCCGGACAATATTCTTATTGGTATTACTGCATTGACACCCTATTCAGGGCCACTCCAAGCAATCTGGCGTGATGGTACTTTTGCTGAAAAAGTCTTGTATCCTGCTGAGTGCCTAACGCCGTTAGGAGATGCAGCGGCGCTGGAAGAAACCGCACTTTTAGCAAGTCTTAACTTTTTGACTATTGCTTATGGTGGACTATTAAGGGGGGAGGTGCGTCCTGGTCAAACCCTGATTGTCAACGGCGCGACAGGTTGTTTAGGATCTTGCGCGGTGTTAGTAGCATTGGCAATGGGGGTTGCCAAAGTTGTGGCAGTCGGACGCGATCAAGCCACGCTCAACTCTTTAGTGGAACTTGATCCCAAACGAGTGGTGAGTGTTGCTGCCTCTGGAAACTTTGCTGAGGATACGGAGCACATCCGCAGTGCGGCTGGTGGTGGTGCGGATATAGTTCTTGATGCGCTAGGCGCTGTTAAGAGTGGAGAACCAACAATGTCCTGTATCAATGCACTACGCCCCAGAGGAACTGCTGTTTTGGTAGGTGGTGTGCAAGCGAACCTGCCCTTGCCCTACCTCTCAACCATGCTTTCAGAATTAACAATCACAGGTGCATTTATGTATCCCCGTCATGCACCTAGCGATCTGTTGCGGATGATTGCTGCTGGCACACTTGATTTGAACTCTATTCAGATACACAGCTTCCCCCTTGATAGCATCAATGAAGCAGTTGACAAAGCTGCAAAGCTAAGAGGTCTTAATTTATGCGTCGTTGTTCCATAGATAGTCACCGAAGTCGTGCTTTAGTTATGCTAGCTCAGCTTCTGGCTTGAGTTTGAGGTAGCCTGCCGCGACGCACTCTTCCAGCACCTGCTGCACAAATGGCCATAGGGCAGGCGCACCTGCCTTGATCGGGTACACACGCCGCAGCACTTGGTCATGGGTAATGCCATGAATCCGCCAAGTTCCGCCCCTGGTCTGCTGGTTGTGCAACAGGGGCTGCAAGCGGTCCAGCGCTGCTGCAAACCGGGCTGCGGCGCTTTCTTGAGTCTCAAATTCTTCCCAAATGGCTCGTAGTTCCGCTCCCTGCTCCTCTGGCAGCAACCCAAACAACCGAGTAGCTGCCTCGGCTTCTCGCACTGCCTTAGTATTGTAACCCTGCATGTCGTAGCAGAAAGTGTCACCCGCATCAATTTCTACCAGATCGTGAACCAGCAACATTTTGAGCACATGCAGCACATCAACATCTGAGGAAGAAGCATATTCGGCTAGAACAATCGCCATCATCGCTAGGTGCCAGGAGTGTTCTGCACTATTTTCCTGGCGCGACCCATCCGTGAGCAGAGTTTGGCGCAATACCGACTTGAGTTTATCGATTTCAACAATGAACTGGATTTGTTGAGCGAGTCTGCTACTTTGCACCTTATGCTTCCCCCAAAGTTAGTAATCCCATTGAAAAATCCACCACCAACCGCCGAGTTCTGAGCCATGGCACAACTAATAGAATTTCGTTGAATGCTGCCCGTGTGACGGTTCTTGCCGCACTTGTTGCTCAATATCATCCGCAGCGGTCGGCAACGCTGCTGTTAGCACTTCGCTGCCTTCTTCTGTCACCAGGACGTCATCTTCAATCCGTATGCCGCGTACATCGGCAAACTGGGCAAGGCGTTCCCAGTCCACAACGCCCTGATATTTTGACCGCCGCTCTGCGTCATTCAAAATCGCTGGTACTTGATAAAATCCTGGCTCAATAGTTACGAGCATCCCAGGGCGCAAGGGTCGATTTAGACGTAAGTAGTTTAAGCCAAAGCGATCGCTCCTTACCCGTCCCGTCTCATAGCCAGCCAAATCCCCCAAATCTTCCAGATCGTGGACATCCAACCCCAGCAGATGACCGACACCGTGAGGAAAAAACAGCGCATGAGCATCCATCTCTACCAAATCTTCTGGCTTACCGCGTAGAATGCCTAAATCTACCAGCCCTTGGGCAATAACGGTGGCGGCAAGTAGATGAATATCGCGATACTCCACATCGGGGCGGATTTTAGCAATGCAGGCATCATGAGCTGCCAGCACTAGATTATAAATATCTCGCTGGGTGGGAGAGAACTGACCTGAAACAGGCCATGTCCGCGTGACATCTGACGCCCAACCGTTGGATGTCTCGGCTCCCACATCCGCCAGCAGCAAGTCTCCTAGTTGCAGCGGGTGGTGATACTGCTCATTGTGGAGAACTTGGCCATGAACTGTGACGATACTAGGATAGGCACACTTCATGTTGTGAGCGATGATGATGCCCTCCATCGCTGCACGGACTTCGGATTCAATCTTAGCACCGAGGGTAGCAGCCATGCCAGCTGAGTGAGCTTGTACGGTAACAGCAGCTGAGTGTCGCAACTCGGCCATTGCGCCTGGGTCATGAGTAAGCCGCAGTGATATAATTGCCCGTGCTAGCTCTATGTCAACCCCATGGGGGGCATTCGCTCGTGTTACTTCTCTTACCAAGAGGTTAGCTTGTTCCAGCTGGGTGGGATAATCTTGCACAGCAATTGTCGCGGCTCGACCTGCCCGTGACTTTAGTTCTACCATTGGAAAAGCAGCATCAGCCCCAATCATCTGGGCAATTTCTTCGCGTTTGGGCATTTCCCCATGCCAGAGGGCACTACCAGGGGGTGCGTCTTCCATAAATAGTTCCAGCTTCCCAGCTGCGAGTCGAATCGCAGCATTTTCCAGAGGTATTCCCCCAAAGTACAGGAAGTGACTGCTAGCGCGGAATGGGAAGGTATTTGCAGGATAATTGCGCGGACTGGAGCGTCCTGACCAGAGAATAACTGGGAAATCAATTAGATCAGCTAGCCGCTGCCGCCGACTCAGGAGTGTGCTGGTGAGGGAAGTGCGATCGCTCTGGGTCTGCATGATAAGGAGCATAATATACAATCGGAGTATTTCTATAATTGATGCTTATTTCAATAAGCCGATAATTGCATTCTCTTTACAAAGCCTTAATGCTTTGCAGGAAAGATAAATCAGAAAAACATGGATTTGTCAAGAGATTTTAAGATGCGCTTGCTCTGTGCCCTATTATTGAAGGTTATACCAATTTAATATGAAGCTGCATAGAAAAGAGCTGACAAAATAAAGTTATAAGACGAGATAGAGATCACCTGCTCAAACGTTAATTGCTCGAATAATTCTTGTATGCGAGCGCGTAAATCTTGGCAAGAAGAAAAAAGTTCATGATGAAGTGATTTTTTGAGAAACTGCCAAAGCCTTTCGATGGGATTGAGTTCAGGAGAATGGGGTGGTTGAAGCAGGGGAATAATATTTTCAGGCCAATTAATTGCACAACTCGTATGATTTGGATCTTGAGCAATTTGTAAACTTGCATAGTCTGAGCCTATTTGTTGAGATAGCCAGTCTAAAAATTGTTGAAAACATTCACCGTTGAGCTTGGGGTACTCTTGTTGGAAATGCCGTCCTGTTAATGGTTCAATTGCACCATAGAGCCAAAAGTTTTCCCTCTCCCATTTAACAGCTACAGTTGGCTTTACCCCAGAAGCTGTAATCACTTTTCCTGTCAAGGTCTTTAATCCCACCCTAGTTTCATCCTGACACAGATAATGGACAGATTTTCCTTGTGCTAGATGTTCTTCTAGACAATTGAGAATGATACCGAGTTTTTTTTTAAACTCAGATACCAACTTTTCATCCTGCTTATGGCTTTGGGGACGTGGTACTTTTAGTTTTGCCCCTAATCGATATCTCACCCATGCATAAACTGTTGCGTACTTGATATCAAGCCCCTGCTCTTGCTTTAACCACTTTACTATTGCACCGTAGCTGCTGAACCCAGGTCCTGTTTTTAACTCGTGTTCCAATGCTACGAGCGCTGCGTCATCAATTTTGGGTTTTGCACAAGAGCGCTTTTTTGATTGACAATAATTCCGATAGCCCACCCGTTCTATACTTTTGCAACCACCTTGTCACTGTTGAGGTATCCTTCGCCAACCGTTTTGCAATTTCTTGCTGTTCCAAGACTAGTCCACTTTTAATCCACCACAGCATTTGTAGTTTTTCTTTCTGATTCCCTAAGCTGGCTGTTTGTAGACGCTTTTTTAGTTCTTCTTCGCTTTCTGTGATTTTAATCTCAAAAGGGCGGCTCAGGCACTGGTTACCTGAAATGGGATGCTGGAATGTAAGCCCTGGAAGGAATAC